>NZ_JBJGED010000024.1:0-124542 GCF_045062745.1 Paenibacillus sp. HJGM_3 | reverse complement strand
TCGAAACAGCAACCGAATATATCTTCACCGTGACGGATGGAACGGAAGAAAACACGTTCATATATCCATTCGGTAAAAAACCGCTTGCTGGCGTGACCTTGGCAGATCATCAACAATCATGCAAACGAGAAGCTATTCTTCTCGCTCAATATGAGATCGATCAGAAGCAACCTCCGACACCGATCAATATCTAACTAACGAAGTTCGTATGCTTATTAGTGTGTATAAGTATGTATTGATATTCATCCGCGAATGACCGACAATTATTACCATAAGGATGGTGGTAATGTGGCGGCCATGAAACGGCAAAACATCACTCTGGACCCGGAGGTTTTCGAGAAGTTCTGCGAGATCGCCGGGAGAAAGGGTATCAAAATTTCAACCTGGATTAATCAGCAGATGAAGGAATTCATCGAGGAAGAGGAAGCCAGGCAGGCAAGACGAAGAGAACGAATGGAGAGGGACGCCGACTAGGGCGTCTCTTTTCTTACTGGAGGGTGCCATGAGCATACTCGGCAAGCTGCTCGTTGCGTTTATCATTACAAATGGCATATTCGCAATATATCTTGATTGGCGCATTATAAAGCAAAAATGGGAGGAACTACGATGAAAGCAACAATCAACGGAATCCAAGTTGAGGGCACGCCGCAGGAAATTGCGGAGTTTCAACGGATGCAGAATGAACGGATCGCGATGAAGCCGTACACGAATCCGTATGGTCCCGCCGTTACGCCGTACTGGGAGGTCCATCCGTACCCAGGTATCATCCCGCGGAAGTGGGTAGAAGTCACTTGTGGCTCTGATTCCACGACAACCACAACAAATTGACAAGGTATCCATTCGTCTTTATGAATGCAGATTAGTGGCGATAACTGGATACAAGTATCTAAAAATGGATATAATTTACAAACGAAGTTCTATAGTTCAACAAGGAGGTGAGCGTTCGCATGCCAATCGATGACTACTATTACCTAAGTCCTTATCAATTCTTCAAGCCGGAATATGTGCGATTTACCATCAACGGCTCCGAAGTGAAGGTCCTGGTCAACACGCTGTCAATCGACGACGTGATCGGCGAGCGCTCCACCGCCTCGTTCGTGGTCAAGACCGACACGGCGACTCATTTCCAGCAAGGGCAGCCGGTGGAGATTTACGACGCCGATCTTAACGTGATTTATGCCGGTGTGATCGACAAGCCGAGTGAGAAGCGGATTCCCGGTCAAGATATCTTGCTACATTCCATCCAGTGCAAGGATATGCACTATCTCGCAGACAAGCGGATCGTCGCAAAGGCCTACGAGAGCACCCTGGCCGGGGATATCGTCCAGGACTTGATAACGCTGAAGCTCGCAGCGGAGGGCGTCACAGCCGGCACAGTCCAGAGCGGGCCGACGGTTAATGAGGCGGTTTTCAATTACATTCCTGTGACAAGGGCAATTGAAGCTCTTGCTGAGAAGGCCGGTTATATCTGGTACATCGACTTTGACAAGACGCTTCACTTCAAAGACCGTGCAGCCAACATTGCTCCCTGGACCGTAACCGGCGCTGACGTTCTTCCCGATGTCGCGGTAGAGCATGGGAACCCGAAATACCGGAATTATCAGTACATCAAAGGTGGCACGGACATAACCGATCCACAGACCGAGGAATTCAAGGGCGACGGAAAGCAGAAGTCATTCAGTACCGGCTTTAAGATTGCCAAGGTGCCGACGGTCAAGGTTAACGCGATCGCACAGACGGTCGGAATACGTGGTGTTGAAACCGGCAAGCAATGGTACTGGTCGAAGGGGGAGAACGCAGTCTCGCAGGACGACAGCGGCACGCCACTAGCTACAACGGATACCCTTTCTATTACGTACCAGGGCGAGTTCAGCGTCATCGTTATCAGCAAAGACCAGGACCAGATTATCAACCGCCAGACGGTCGAACTGAACAGCGGGATCAACGAAGACGTCGAGGATGAGCCGGAGAGCACGAACCGGGAGGCCGCGTTTCAGAGTGCGGCGGCGAAGCTCCAGAAATACGCAACGATTGGCCGGCGGGTGAAGTTTCGGACGAAGCGTAGCGGACTGGAGGCAGGCCAGCTCGCAACGGTCAACTTGCCGGAACACGGTCTGGGCGACGCTGAAATGCTCATCGAGAGCGTTCAGATCAGCGACAACGGCGGCGAGATTTTTTACAGTGTGTCGGCGATCGAAGGTCCTGAGATGGGAAGCTGGACGAAGATGTTTGAGCGCATGGCGACGCGCGGCCAGGCGTTTGTCATTCGCGAAAACATCAATACGCAGGAGGTCCTGATCACACTCGAGGCATTCAGCGAATCGGTCACGTGGACCGAAAACGTGGTGCAAAACGTGTATGCTTGCCCGGTGCCATCCACCGGGCTATTTCCGTCGACGACGCGGTTTCCGTGCTGAGAGGGGGATCCGATTTGATAAGTGAAAAAGTAGGCTGGCACGGCCGGATCAAGGTCACGATCACATACCGGGACGGTAGCGTCGATGTCGAAGAGTTCGACAACCTCATAACCAACGCTGGGAAGAATCTTCTGCGCGATGCGCTGCAGGTTTTTACCGACTGCGAGATCAAGTACATGGCATGGGGGAGTGGGACGACAGCGCCTGCCGCGACACAAACGCAACTAGTTTCCGAGGCGGGCCGCAAAGCCGTCACACGCCAAACTGCAGGCGGGACCGGTGTAGGCGTGACGACGGTGTACTTGGCGCCTTTCGACGCGAACGTGCAGATCCAGGAGCTCGGATGGTTTGCGGGGGCCACGGCTACGAGCGCGGCGAACAGCGGGGTGATGATCGCTCGTGTTTTGTTCAGTCGATTAAAGAATAACTTGGAGTCGATTCAGGTGGATCGGACTGACACGATCACTTAGGGGGTGTAGGGCTTGGCTTATACGAAAACCACGTTTAATGAAGGCGCGGCACCGGGCATAAGTGCGGCCGAGCTCAATAAAATCGGGGACGGGATCGCGGCAGCTGCATCAACTGCCGATTCAGCTCTTTCGACTGCACAGAGCGCACAAACGACAGCAAACACCGCGAACACAACGGCCAATGCTGCTCTTCCAGCGTCCAGTTATACTGCAGCTGACGTGTTGGCAAAGGTCAAAACGGTTGACGGAGCAGGCAGCGGGCTAGACGCGGATACGGTTGACGGCATTCAAGGTGCCAACATCATTACGACAACGGGTGGGCAGACGATTGCGGGATCGCTTAGAGCTGACGGAGGGTTTAACGTTAACGGAACGCAACAAGCTCAAACCCGTCTGAACGGAAGCGTACTCGAATTTTGGAACGGGAGTGGGTGGACACCAGTGGGAGGAATTAAAAGCGTACAACGAGGGACTGTAAACTTTCCTAGTAATACCTCTGGTACGGCTTTCTTGGATATAACCATTTCTACCGTGAACACAGCCAAAACTTTTGTCAATGTTGGTAACTTGAATAACCTGCAGTCCTTTGCAGGTCGCGTCCGGTTCGAGCTTATAAACAGTACAACCATTAGAGCGCCTTACGTTAACAACGGAGGCGCTGTGGACGTCACTTATGAGGTTATCGAGAGCTATTAATAGGGGGTAAAACATGTTTAGATACGCGCAAATCGACATAGCTACTGGAGTATGTATAGCGATTCTCGCGACTCCTGTAGAGATCGAAGAACTGCCAGAGCACATGATTCCTCTGTCGGAAGGTGAGTTTGTAAACCCTAGAGATACCTACGAGAACAGGACTTGGGTCCCCGCGCCTCCACCAGAACCCGTTCCTCCCGGGGAAACGGTGGAGCAGAAATTTGCCCGGTTAGAAGCGGATAATGCGAACTTAAAATCCCAAAACGCAGAAATTATTTTAACACTAGTCATGAATAATCTCATGTAAAGGGGCGGGTATACATGGACTGGTACAATACGGTGAAAGAGTACTACGATCTTGGATTCTACACCAAGGCTCAAGTCGCTGTGTTTGTGCAAAAGGGAAAAATCACTCCCGCACAATACCAAGAAATCACAGGTGACGTGTACGTGTGATGGTTCAAGGGGATGGCCTACCGCCAAGCAGACACCATCCCCTCTTTGCTCCCTGCCCATAGGGCAGCAGAGAGCATTTTTAATTTTAGCAACAATTCAAACATTGGGGAATGGTACAAATGGCCCAGCTATTCGCAAATACCTAGCGCCAGCGTAACCAATGCAAAAAGGCTCTCCATCGGTTAAGATTGGGGAGCCTTTTGTAATCCCATCGCCACGAGCTGCCGAATCGCCTCGTTTCGGTTTTTAAGCTTATTATCGTGCCAGAATTTCTCAATTTCCTCGATCATTTCAATAGGGAAAGTCACTAGGATCTGACTATTCTTGTCCTTATCAACGGCCACAGAAAAACACCCCCTTTTCGTATTATAAGTTATATAACCTATATTGACAACTGGCAACGGTCGAAGTATATTAGTTATATAACTTATACAACTTAGTGGAGGGATACGTTTATGAAGACATCTGTCCAGCGTATCGCGTACTACACGCGTAAAGCGGCAAAGCTCTCTGCCGACAAGGGACGTCGCCCCAACTCGTTGCGTTATCGACGGCTGATGGCCTACAAGGCAGCCCTGAACAAGCGGCTGGAATCGGGTGAGCGGCATGCTCCTCTCTGAAGCCTGGTCATCGTATGAGTCCGAAAAGCGTATCGAAGGATACTCACCGCACACCTTGAAGGCTTATCGCATTCAAAGCAATTTGTTTATCCGGCACATTGGCGATGTGGAGATGACTTCCGTCACCCTAGAGCAGTTGAAGGCATATCTGGCAAAAGATGCAGCTCGTCTAAAGCCGGCCAGTCTCGGTCATCGAATTCGTTTCCTCAAGTCATTGTTCCGATGGGCGATGGATGAGGGTCACGTCTATCCTAATCCGACGGCAAAGCTGAAAGAGCCGAAGCAGGGCGGCCGGATCCCGAAGGCCCTCAACGAGGAAGATATTGAGCTGCTACGGGAAGCCTGCGAAACTCCTCTCGAGCATGCCCTGGTAGAAGTGCTGTACACGACCGGCTGCCGGATCGGCGAGATCGCCGGCCTGAATCGAAATGCAATGGATTGGGAAAAGAGGTCGATGGTCGTTCGGGGGAAGGGGGACAAAGAGCGCGAGGTTTATTTCACGACAAAATGCTCGATCTGGATGCGGAAGTATCTAAAGCAACGCAATGACACCGACTTAGCCCTCTTTGTTACCGAGCGAAATCCGCATCGGCGAATGAGCATAGCTCAAATCCGGTACGTCATCAAGCGTGTGGCCCGCCGCGCGGGAATCACCGTAAACGTGTATCCGCACAAGCTCCGGCATTCCTACGCGACGCACCTTCTGAATAACGGAGCTCCGCTTGAGGCGGTACAGGAGTTCTTAGGGCATACCAAGTCGGAGACGACGCGGATCTACGCGCAGCTGAGCGGCGAGCGCCGGCGGGAGTTGTACCGTAAATACTTTTAAAGAGCACACCCCGATCTGATCGGGGTTTATTTTATTTGGGACGGTGACGATGATGACCCATTTGAAATCCTTTTTCATGCAGGTATTCACGGCCGCAACGGCCAACAACGGGAAGGAGGCCGCATTCGCCGGCTTCTTCTCTTCTATTGCCCTCTTTGCTACAAATTGGCTCGGAGGATGGGACGTCGCGCTGAAGGTGCTCCTGTACCTAATGGCCGCGGACTACGTGACCGGCGTCCTCGGCGCGATCCGGACCAAGACAGTGAACAGCGACGTGATGTTCTGGGGCGGGATTCGTAAGGTCACACTCCTATTTGTGATCGGTCTGGCCACCCTCCTTGATGAGTGGGTGGGCAATGGCGTACCTGTATTCAGAACGGCTGCCGTGTACTTCTATGCTGGTAGAGAAGGGCTATCGGTGGCCGAGAACCTCGGCACACTTGGCGTCCCCCTCCCAGGACTGATCCGTGATTACCTGCAGCAGTTGAACAAGAAAGGGGAGAGCAAGCAATGATGCAGGGCATTGATTGCGCGACGCCGCTCACCCCTGAGCTAGCCGCCAAGTTTAAGGCGAGCGGATGCGAATTCGTTTGCCGATACTTGGTCCCCTCAGGATGGAAGGCGCTCACGCGGGCTGAGGCTGAGGCGATCAGCGGCGCCGATATGCAGGTCATATCGGTATTCGAAACCAGCGCGGGGCGACCGCTTGGTGGCTATGAGGCGGGCCTGCAGGACGGTGCGACAGCGCTCCAGGTTGCCGCTGAAGTCGGCCAGCCGCTCGGGAGCTGCATCTATTTTGCGGTTGACTTCGACGCTACTCCGGAGCAGATGTGGACGATCATCGACTACTTGCGCGGCTGTCGTGAGGCGGCTCCGGGGTACTCGATCGGCGTGTATGGCTCGTATAATGTGATGATGGCGCTCGGAAACGCTGGGGCCGCGGATAAGTATTGGCAGACCTATGCCTGGAGCGGAAATCGGCGAGCGGACTTCATCAACCTGTTTCAGTACAAGAATGACGTGCCTGCCAACGGAATTCAGGTGGACCATAACATGGCTTACGGCGATGAGGGTGGGTGGAGTCTCGCGAAGCCAGAGCCGCCGGCGAAGAAGACCGAGTTCAGTGACGTCGAGGCCGGCCGCTGGAGCGAGGACGTGATTTGGGTTGTCAACTATCACGGCATCATGACCGGGTTTGAGGACGGGACGTTCCGGCCGGAGCAGCCGGTCACGCGGGAGGAGCTGGCGGCAGCTCTTAACGCGCTCTATGCGAAATTCTTAAATGGATGACTTACGCCCTGTCGACTTCGGTTGACGGGGCTTTTTTCTTTTATAGACAGAATCTTGAAACTTCCAGTATAATCAATCCGTATTCAAACTGATGGATAATGATGGAAGGGGAAAAACGGAATGAAGAAGAAGCTTATGTTAGTCTTGGCCGGTGCTGCAATTTCAGTCTCTTCTATGTCGATCGGTGCTTATGCAGCTTCAAACCTGGAAGAAATCTCGGCCTATTTGAACAAGGGATTGAAAATCACGCTAAATGGTAAAGCGTGGACACCAAAAGACGCGGACGGCAATGTAGTATACCCGATCACCTATGACGGCACTACATATCTGCCGGTCCGCGCAGCTGGGGAAGCTCTTGGATTGAAGGTCGGTTATGACGCCGCGACTGAAACCGTACTACTCGGCGAGACTCCATCCGCAAAAGGATCGTCACGACAGAACCCCGCAGTTAAGGGGGATACGATATTATTTGCTCAGAAGAACTTCATGGACGATATCGAAGGGACTGTGAAGCTACAAGAAGTTGTTCGCGGTGATCAGGCGTGGAAAACGATCCAAGCAGCGAATAAATTCAATTCCGCACCTAAAGAGGGTAATGAGTATATCCTCGCAAAAGTGGAGATTAAAATAACCAAAAATGCGAAGCAGGATGCAGCAGTCGACATTAACCCTACTCTATTCGAAGCTATTTCAGCAGACGGCAAAAAATACGATAATTTTATATCGGTGGTCGTCCCTGATCCCAGCATCGATACGGATCTTTATGTAGGAGCGATCCACTCAGGATGGATCGCATTTGAAGTGAGTAAGACTGATACCGCTCCTCTGATGGCTGTTACCCGGAATTACGATGGGACGGGCGGCGCCTGGTTTAAATTGCAATAATCGACTCCCCGCTAGCTTCGGCCGGCGGGGCTTTTTTTTTATTATCACTATTGAATGGGAATATATGTTCGCCTTATAATGGGAATATACGTTCCCATTTTTCGGAGGTGTTCGCAGTGGAAAAGTATGTAGGCCGTATTGTGGAGATCATATACCAGGACCGGGGAGGCAATCTCTCTCAGCGCCGGATCAGGGTGGAGAGCGTCAAGGATGACAAGGTCAAAGCATTCTGCTACACGGCCGGCGCGCCGCGTATCTTTACCACTACGAACATTCTCGCCGCGATGCCGGCAGCTCGGGGGGCTGCTGGATGATCCCCGATTCAGATCGGAAGCAGGCTCGAATCCTTTGGAACTTGACCCATGGGGCGTGGGCACCGCCCGACTTTTCGCGGCTCTGCCGGATGACCGGGAGAACAGAGGCGCAGATCCGGGAGAGCATGAAGCTTCTTCTTAGGGAGCAATGGATTGAAGTCCGCCCGGGACAACTCAGGGTATTACGAACAGAAGAGGGATGGCGATGAGATGGGCAAGAAACTTGAAAATAACGGATTATGGGAGTCGTCGCGAATGATGCTACCACAGCACAAGGAACAATCGCTCAGACAAGCGCAGGAGTGGAAAAAGCGGAAGCGACCCACGATAGACGCGCAGGAGCAGGAGCGCATCCTCCAGGAGATCGGCCAGGCGCTCCAGGGGAAGACAACGGTCACACTGACCTTGTTCGAAGAATACGAGGATCGAGTAATATCCGGCGTCCCGGTCAGCTACAGCCAGCACCGCAAAACGCTCAGGATGGAGATTGAGGGCGAGCCGGAATGGATCCACTTTGACGACATTATCAGCGCGGCCGGTCCAGACTACTACTGACAAAAGCTCCTATAATTCATCGGAGGAATCGACAAGCATTTGTGTCGAAGTCTCTGGTGAGGTGATTGGGATGATAAAGAACAGACTCAAGGAGTTACGCCACGATTATAGAATGAATCAGGTCGAGTTCGCAGAATTTTTGGGACTAGCCCAGCAACAGTATAACCGTTATGAAAATCAAAAATCACAGCCAGACCTTGAAAGGGCCTTATTGATAAGCGAAAAACTCAACAGGCCAGTAAACGAGATATTCTACATTGAAAATACAATTGTATAGGTTTATTTTACTACCGGACAGGCAACTTATTGAAATCGCTGCATACATTGTACTATCAACCGAAAAGGAGATGGTCAGTATGCAGAAACAAACCGTTTATCGCATTCGCTATACGATCGACGGCCGCGTCAAAGCGGTACACGCCACAGAGGAATCGGCACCCGACCCGGAGAAGGAAACCCTTGCCGCTTGGTACGTCATCGTGCTCGGGGCGTTGGCGATCATGGGGTGGTGTTCACTGTGGGCATAACCGACTCCCCGATCATCCAGCGGATCGCGCAGCTCCGTGCCGCTCAAAAGAGGGGCGGCCTCGATCCGGTCCAAACCAAGGAGATGGACCTTTGCCTCGACTGGATCGAAAACCAGTGTTGGACGCAAGCGCTGCTTTGCAATTTTTCTTTGATGGCATCGATGACGAACGACATGGATTGGCAGCACGAGATATGCCATGATATCGATTCAGGAACAAGAAAAAAGCCGGGCCACTTGGGCACCGACTAAGAACATGCGATATATACTATGTGAATTATCAGAAAATAATGCTAATTTGCTATTGATTAAATGGGCAGACAGTCCTATCATAATCTTACATCACGTGACATATCTTGCAAATTCATTCCGAAAATGGCAAAACCGATGAAAGTCGGCGACGCAAAGCTATAGGGGCTAAACGGGGGTCATGACCGCACGCCAGCCAGCTGCCGAAGATGAGGTGATTACAATGAGGAGTTTTGCTTAAGGCATACCTTAAGGCTCAATCCAAGGAGGAGCATTAAAATGCCCACTACCGTTTGCCTAGTCGGGTTCATATATCCACTCTGCGAGATCATCCATATAACAGTCGAAAAAATCAGCAGTCATTTTCATCTGCACCACCGTAAGTTTCTCTTTGTTATTACACACCTGAGAAATAAATGCTTCGGAAACTTTTAGATGGCGAGCAAGATCGACTTGTTTCTTCCCGGTCTTTTTGAACCATTCAGGCAAACGGCTCCTCATCCGAAGAGCCATTCTACACCTCTTATTTTGTTGTCATGAAGAAGTATACACCCAAAGGCTTTATTCGTTCAAGATGAGGAGGGCCCAAACCGAATGATGATGGAATGGCTTGAACCTAAAATTAAGGATCGGATCGATCATGCCGTCGATAACTGTTGCGATGATCACCGAGTTAAGGACCTATATAATGAATACATGAGAGTTCTGCATGAGAAATGTCCGGAGCTGGTTATTGATTTAGAGTACCTTTTCAATGCATCTTTTCGCCTTGGAGCAGACTTGGCCTATCGAAACGGATTTCGAGATGGAATTGAATTAGGAATGGATGTCTCGAGAAAATTTGCTCCCAATCTGCACCCAACAAACAACCGGACAAAATAAGCAATAAAAAGAACCCGCAGAGCATAAGGCTTTGCGGGATTAATTTTTTGGTACCTGCTTGCGCAGGTACCTCATGGGAGAGGAGAAACCGGACGAAGAGCTTATGGGGAAACGTAAGTCTTCTCCGCGGTTGTCTACGACACTTTCATGTCGATAGCTTCATTGTTACCCGATTGGAGACGTTTATACATGCGGGTTGCAAAATTTTGTGAACCGTTCGAAGAATATGGTACGATAGCTTCATGAATTTGGGACCAAGGGTGAGGGACAACTATCGTGAGAGTCATTTCGGGCACGGCAAAGGGCAGGGCGCTCAAGGCGGTCCCCGGCACGGGAACGCGGCCTACGACGGATAAAGTGAAGGAAGCGATCTTCAGCATGATCGGCCCGTACTTCGACGGAGGGCAGGCGCTCGATCTGTACGCGGGAACGGGCGGCCTGGGCATCGAAGCGCTGAGCCGGGGGATGGACCGCGCGGTATTCGTCGATGGGGACAAGCGGGCTCTGGACGTCGTGCAGCACAATTTGCAAGCCACCCGCCTGGAGGAACAGGCGGAGGTGTACCGCAACGACGCGCAGCGGGCATTGAAGGCGCTGGCGAAGCGGGATGTTCGGTTCCGCCTCGTCTTCCTCGACCCGCCCTACAAGCTGCGGACGATCGAGACGATCGTGCAGTCGCTTCAGTCGCTCGCCTTGCTGGAACCGAACGCAACGATCGTAGTCGAGCATGAGACGGATTATGCCGTCGAGGAGCGGATCGGGCGAGCGTCTTGTATCCGGCGGGTGCAGTACGGCGACACTATGGTATCGATCTATTCGGTAAATACAATCGAAGAAGACGAGGAGGAGATGACGGATGAGCAAGCCTAAGCATGAATATACGGTGGCGATCTGTCCGGGCAGCTTCGATCCGGTTACGTTCGGTCACTTGGATATTATTAGCCGCGCGGCGGACATCTTCGACAAAGTAATCGTCACCGTGGCGACGAACAGCTCCAAGCAGCCGCTGTTCACCGTAGATGAACGCAAGCAGCTGCTGGCCGACGTCACGAGCCGCTGGCCGAACGTGGTGATTGACAGCTTCAGCGGGTTGCTGATCAACTATGCAGCCGCACGAGGCGCGAATGTGATCGTCAAGGGCCTGCGGGCCGTATCCGATTTCGAATACGAATTGCAGATGGCGTCCGCCAACCATAAGCTGAACGAGAAGATCGAGACGTTCTTCATGATGACGAATCCGAAGTTTTCTTATCTCAGCTCGAGCATCGTGAAGGAGATTGCCCGCTACAACGGCCCGATCGCCGACCTGGTGCCGGATGCGGTGGCGGAGGCGCTGCTGCGCAAATTCAGCGCCCCCTCTACATAACTCGCCGGCGGCTGCGGCTTCCCCAAAAGCCTATGAACGCCGACAGTAGCCCCAGGGCCACGACCGTGATCAGGAGCACCTCCATGCGGGAGGTCACCGATTGCCAAGCCGCGATCATGTCCGTAGGCGAGAACCGCGACTCTGCCGCGGCTGCACCGCCCCCGTATGGCAAAAAGCTCGGCGCGACGCTCGGAATGAGGGAAGTGAGCGGCTTCCAGAGCGCGAACGTGAGCCCGAAGGCCAAGCCGCCGTGAAGCAGGCGCTGTACAAAGAAAGGCATGTAGCGCATGTCGGTATGGCGCACGAGCGCCTGCACTTGCAAATGCTGGGAGATGCCGCTCCAGCCGAGGGCGAAGCCGATGAGCGCCGCCTTCCACTCCAGCGAGGACGCGGCCAAGTTCAGCTGGCTGAAGGCGAACGTGCCGAGGTGCTGCTCCAGCAGGCCGGGCATCCAGTCCGGCGCCTCTGCGCTCGGATAGCCGAGCGCGTGCAGGACGGCGAACAGCACGCCGTTGACGTGGGGCGTGATGAGCGACAGCTGCAGGACGTGCAGCAGCACCGAGAACATGATGATGCACCCGCCGATGATCATAAGCGCCTGGATCGAGTTGGCGACGGCGTCGCCCAGCAGCTTCCCGAAGCCGCGGCCGTCCTTCAGCCTGGCATCGTGCATTTCGTGCACGAAGCGGACCCAGATCGATCGGGGGGGCCGCTTCGGCAAGGCGGCCTTGCCGAGCAGCCCGCGGCGCGGGGGCCGGCTGCCGGGGCTGCGGCGCAAGCCCATGAGGACGGCGGCGATGAGCGCCGCGATATAATGGACGACGGCGATCAGCACGCCGATCTCCGGCCGATGCAGGAAGCCGGCACCGATGACGCCCGTCATGAGGTACGGGCTGCTCAGGTGCGACAGCGCGAGCAGCCGCTCGCCCTGCTCGCGGGTGACGGCGCCGTCGAGCCGCAGCTGTCCGGTCGCCTGAGCGCCGGCCGGGCCGCCGGCGACGCTGCCTAGGGCGAGCGCCCAGCCGCTCGCCCCGGGCAAGCGGAATAAGAGCCGCATCAGCGGATCGAGCAGCACGCCGGCTCCGCTAAGGAAGCCGATGCCGCCGAGCAGCTCGGAGAGGATCAGAAACGGCAATAACGTCGGGAACACGAGGGTCCACCAAAGCGTTAATCCTTTCATGGACGATTGAAACGCCCGATCGGGAAACAATAAGATGCAGATCACGAATGAAGCGGTTAGAACCGCGAGCAGCACCGTATAGGGACGGCTTCGCGGATTCAACAGGCCGCGCGGCATAAGGCCATCTCCTCTATAAGAACAGGGTGGTACAAGTGTACGCGACGAGCCGGGCGTTTAGACCAAGCCTCCGGCCGTTCGCGGCATCGAAACAGGAGCGTGAGCACATGAGCGAAGACAGCCATGACGATCAAATCTACAGGTCACCGGTGCACGTACGGCGCAATCAGGGGCTTCGCCGATTCTTGCTATCTTTTGGCATCACGTTCGCGGTGCTGTACTTGGTCTATTTCGTCCAAGTTCCGTATTACATCTACCAGCCGGGAACGGCCGAGAGCATCAAACCGATGGTGCAGGTGACGAAGCCCGACCCGATCGAGAACGGGACGTTCATGCTAACGACCGTCAGCCTCATTCCGAAGGCGAACGTTCTCAGCTTCCTGCTCGCCCAATGGGACGAGAACGCGGAAGTCCAGCGCAAACGGGACGTGCTGAAGGGGCAGAGCGAGCAGCAGTACATGCAGCATCAGGAAATCGTCATGCTGGAGTCGCAGAGCAACGCGATTCAGGCCGCCTACAAAAAGGCGAACGTCCCGTATCAGTTGAAAAGCGTGGGCGCGTACGTAGCCGAGACGAGAAAAGGGTTGCCCGCCGCGGAAGTGCTGAAGCCCGGAGACATGATCATTCGCATAGACGGAAAGCCTATTGAAGGCATCAAGGAGCTTCAGGCGGCGCTCGCAGACAAGAAGGTGGGCGACACTGTGGAGGTCGGGATCAAACGCGATGCGGATGAGCTCAGCTACTCGATCGTCCTGGCTGACGTATCGGCCGCGACGCCAGGGGCGGCGCCCACGGCGAGTCCGGGCGGCGCAGGGCCGAAAGCCGGCATCGGCGTGACGACGGCCGACATGCGGGCCGTCGTGCCGGAGCAGGCGGACAAGAAGGTGCAAATTCAGGCCGGTGAGATCGGCGGGCCATCGGCCGGCTTGATGTTTGCGCTCGAGATCTACAACCAGTTGACGCCCGGAGATTTGTCCAAAGGGTATCGCATCGCGGGCACGGGCACGATCGATCCGACGGGCAATGTCTGCTCCATCGGCGGGATCCAGCACAAGATCGTAGCCGCCGATCGGGAAGGCGTGGACGTGTTCTTCGCGCCGATGGACCGCAAGGCCGGCGAATGCGGACTCGGAGTCGACGTGGCGAACGCGAGCGACGCCTTGCAAAAAGCGAAGAGCATCGATTCGCGGATGAAAGTCATTTCTGTCGGGACGATCGGCGACGCCTTGAACTATTTGGCGACGCTTCCTGTGAAACCCTCTTGACAACCCGCGTTGCGAATTGCTCGAAAAGACAAGCTAAAGGTTGACAAAACACGACCGTCCTCGATATAATAATTTTTGTTTGTTTGGAGTGAGCGTATATGATTCTTAATGTCCGTGATTTGCGAGCGAAGCACAATCGAGTGGAGATAACGGAGTCCGTCGAGTTGCCGTCTCTGGCGCAGGGCCGCAGGGATATCGTCCGGGTAGAGCCGCTGCGAGCGACGCTTCATGCCGCTGCCGCTTCGGAACTCGTGGAAGTGGCGGGAACGTTAACAGTGCCTGTCGAATTTGTCTGCTCACGCTGCTTGACGCAATACTGCCAATCGCTGACGCTGCCGTTCCGGGAGATGTTCGCGTTAGAGGCGGATCAAGTGGATGAGGACGATGAGCATATGCACCTCACGGTCGAAGACCGGGTGGATTTGATGCCTTACATCGAGGAAACGGCGCAATTGGGCCTTCCCTATGTGCCGCTTTGCGAGGAGGATTGCAAGGGGCTCGACCCGGAGACGGGCGACAACCTGAACATTCATCCGGCGAAGCCGGCCGCGGACCGGATCGATCCCCGTCTGGAAGTGCTCGCCCAATTGCTTAAGAAGAATGAGTAGATTCGTTGAAGGAGGTGGGAATAATGGCAGTTCCTTTTAGAAAAATTTCCAAAACCCGCCGCGATAAGCGTCGTACGCACTTCAAGCTCGTAGTGCCGGGCATGGTCAAATGCGACAACTGCGGTGAATACAAGCTGTCTCACCGGGTATGCAAAGTTTGCGGTACTTACAAGGGCAGAGAGATCGTTAAACAATAAGACCTTTCGCGAGAAGGCGCTTCGTCCTGGATGAGGCGCTTTTTTGTTTGTCTTTTGCCGAGGAATTTTATATACTTATTTAGGACCAGGTAACAAAAGCTGATTCTACATAATCGGTTCCGGCCAAGCGTATTTATTTTATATCGTCAAGCGTTTCTCAGAAACGCACATCGTAAGGATAAGCTAAGGGGGTGGCTGCCATCGAACGGATGCCGAAGCGTCAACGCCAGCAGCAGCTGGCTCGAGAAATCGAAGACAATCCTTTCGTCACCGACGAGGAGCTGACCCGCAAGTTCAAGGTGAGCATACAGACGATCCGTCTCGATCGGCTGGAGCTCGGCATTCCGGAGCTGCGCGAACGCATGAAGCTGATGGCGGAACGATCCTACGACCAAGTGCAATCGATGCCGCTGCATGAAGTGATCGGAGACATCATCGATCTTCAGCTCGACAAAAGCGGCATTTCGATTTTCGAAATTCGCGAGGAGCACGTCTTCTCCCGTACGCAGATCGCACGGGGCCATCATATTTTTGCCCAGGCGAATTCCCTGGCTATAGCAGTGATTAATAATGAAAAAGCTTTGACCGCCTCCGCCGACCTCCGATTCATCCGGCCGGTGCGCCTGCTTGAGAAATGTATTGCGAAGGCGTACGTGCGGTCCATTTCCGGACAAAAAGGGAAAGCTAAAGTGGAAGTGTTTACGTATGTAGGGGAGGAGATGGTGTTTCAAGGCCATTTCCTGATTTACCGGTTCGCCAAAGAAATTACAGACGGAGGGGAGTGATCGCATGCGAATCGCGATAGACGCCATGGGAGGCGATCTCGCTCCGAACGCGGTAATCGAAGGGGCGCTTGCGGCGGCCGCCGAATGGCGGGATACGCATATCATCTTGGTGGGCGATCGTTCCCGCATCGAGGCCGGCCTGGCGGGAAGGAGCTTGCCTGCGAACGCCGAGATTCACCATGCTGCGGATGCGATTGCGGCGGATGAGGAGCCGGTGAAGGCCGTTCGGCGCAAAAAAGAAGCTTCGATGGTCGTCGCCGGCAGGCTCGTCCGAGAGGGCGCCGCGGATGCGATGATCTCGGCCGGCAACACGGGGGCGCTCATGACCACCGGTTTGCTGATCGTCGGCCGTATCCCGGGCATCGAACGGCCTGCGCTCGCGCCGATGATCCCAACGATGGACGGCAAGGGTGTGCTGGCGCTCGACCTCGGCGCGAATATGGATGCGTCGCCGGAAAACTTGCTGCAGTACGCGATCATGGGCAGCATCTATCGGAGCAAGGTGCACGGCGTAGAGAAGCCCCGCGTCGGCTTGTTGAACGTAGGGACCGAGGCGATGAAGGGCAACGAGCTGACGAAGCATGCATTTCCGTTGTTGGAGCAAGCGCCGATTCATTTCGTCGGCAACGTGGAAGCCCGCGACGTGCTGAACGCGGAATGCGATGTACTCGTCTGCGACGGCTTCGTGGGTAACATTTTGCTCAAATCGATGGAAGGCACCGCCGGAGCCATTTTCTCCGCCTTGAAGTCGGAATTCACGAAGACTTTGTTCTCGAAGCTGGCCGCGGCGATCCTGAAGCCGGGACTGTCCCAGTTCAAGAAAAAACTCGATTATACGGAGCATGGGGGCGCGCCGCTGCTCGGCATCAACGGCTTGGTGCTGAAGAGCCACGGCTCGTCCGACGCCAATGCGTTCAAGAACGCGGTTCGCCAGGCGCGGATCGCGGTAAGCAATCAGCTGGTGCAAGCCATCAGTCAGGAAATTAGCGGGAAGCGAGATGGAGAATGATGAATCTTACGCCAGTAGGGGTATGGGGAACGGGCATGTATGTGCCGGAGCGGGTGCTGACGAACGCGGATCTGGAGAAGATGGTGGAGACGAACGACGAATGGATCGTGACCCGCACCGGAATCCAGGAGAGGCGACTCGCTTCTCCTGAGGAGGCTTCCTCGGATCTGGCCTTTCGTGCGGCGGAGGAAGCGCTCCGCAATGCCGGCATTACGGCGGAGCAGCTCGATCTGATCATCGTGGCGACGATAACGCCGGATATGGCGTTTCCTTCGACCGCCTGCATCCTGCAGGACAAGCTGGGCGCGAAGCGCGCGGCGGCGTTCGACCTCTCGGCGGCATGCTCCGGGTTCATCTACGGACTCGCGAATGCCACGAACAGCATCGCGACCGGCATGTACAAGCATGTGCTCGTAGTGGGCGCCGAGTGTCTGTCCAAGATTACGGACTACACCGATCGCAACACCTGCATCCTGTTCGGCGACGGCGCGGGTGCCGTCGTCCTCGGACCTGTACCGGAAGGCCGCGGGTTCCGCTCCTTCGAGCTCGGAGCTGACGGTTCCGGCGGTCCGCTGCTCCGGTCAAGCGGAGGCGGCTCGCGCCATCCGGTGAGCCAGGAAGTGCTCGACAGCGGCTCGCAGTATATTTATATGGCCGGCAACGAAGTGTTCAAGTTCGCGGTCAAGATTATGGGAAGCGCCGCCGAGGAGGCGCTCCGCAAGGCGGAGCTCGACAAGCACGATATCGATTTGCTCGTGCCGCACCAGGCGAATCTGAGGATCATTCGCTCGTCGCTCGAGAGGCTGGAATTATCGGAAGACAAGTGCATGGTGAACTTGAACAAGTACGGCAATATGTCGGCCGCTTCGATTCCGGTGGCGCTGGCGGAAGCAAACCGCGAAGGCCGCTTGAAGGAAGGCGACACCGTGCTGCTAGTCGGTTTCGGCGGCGGTTTGACTTGGGGCGCTTCGGTCCTCGTTTGGTAATCGGTGTCGTCTCCAACCTGCAATCATTGAGAATAACGAATTAGAAGGTTAGGTCAGAACAGGGAGAGGGTGCGGCTACAAATGGGTAAAATCGCTTTTGTGTTTCCCGGCCAAGGCGCGCAGGCGATCGGCATGGGGCGCGACGCGTACGAACGGCATGCGGAAGCCCGTCAAGTGTTTCACCGTGCGGACGAGGTTTTGGGCTTTTCGTTATCCGGCTTGATCTTCGAAGGCCCCGACACGGAGTTGAAGAAGACGGCGAATACGCAGCCCGCTTTGCTCACCACGAGCATCGCCTTGTACGAGGCGGTCCGAGGTCACGGGATTGCGCCTGATTATGTAGCGGGCCACAGCCTGGGCGAGTATAGCGCACTGGTGGTGGCGGGCGTGATGTCGCTGGAGGACGCCGTCCGGACCGTAAGGGCGCGCGGCGAGTTCATGGAAGCCGCCGTTCCCGGAGGGACGGGCGCAATGGCCGCTGTGCTCGGTGCCGAACGCGGGGATCTAGACCGGCTGTGCCGGGAGGTTACAGAGGCCGGCCATGTGGTAGAGATGGCTAATGTGAACTGCCCGGGGCAAATCGTTGTGTCCGGTTCGGCCGCGGGCGTGCAGGCGATCGTTGAGCGCGGGAAGGAAGTGGGCGCGAAGCGGGTCATCCCGCTCGAGGTCAGCGGACCGTTCCACTCGTCGCTTATGAAGCCCGCCGCCGATCGGCTGTCTGCCGTGTTGGAGCGGTTGCCGATGCAGGACGCCTCCGTGCCGGTCGTGGCGAACGTGACGGCCCGGCCGGTGCAGATGGCCTCCGACATTCGCGGGCTGCTCGTCGATCAGGTGTGTGCACCTGTACTGTGGGAGGACAGCATCTCGTGGCTGATTGGGCAGGGCGTCGACACGTTCGTCGAGATCGGCTCCGGCAGCGTCCTGAGCGGTCTCATCAAGAAGATTGACAAGAACGTTACGATCCACACGCTAAACAGTCTCGAGGCCATCGAACGATTCGCCGAGGAAATCAAAGCTTAGAGGAGGCAAGTGTCCATGAGCAGCCTGAATCAGCCTTTACAAGGGAAAATCGCGCTTGTGACCGGCGCTTCCCGCGGCATCGGCCGCGCGATCGCGATTGCGCTCGCCGAAGCGGGAGCCGACGTGGCCGTGAACTACGCCGGGAGCGAGAGAGCCGCGCAGGAGGTCGTCGCGCATATCGAATCGCTGGGCCGCCGCGCCTTCAAGGTGCAGGCAGACGTCGCTTCGTCCGCGCAGGTAGAAGAGATGGTCAAGCAAGTGCTCGACCGGTTCGAGCGGCTGGATATTCTTGTGAACAACGCCGGCATTACCCGGGACAACCTCATCATGCGCATGAAGGAAGAAGAGTTCGACCAAGTGGTGAACACGAACTTGAAGGGCGTGTTCAACTGCATCAAGGCGGTTACTAGACCGATGATGAAGCAGCGCTTCGGCCGCATCATCAACATCTCTTCCGTGGTCGGCGTTCTGGGCAATGCCGGGCAGGCGAACTATGTCTCCGCGAAGGCCGGCGTGATCGGGCTTACGAAGGCGTCCGCCCGAGAGCTCGCATCCCGCAACATCACGGTCAACGCGGTCGCTCCGGGCTATATCGAGACCGATATGACCGACAAGCTGTCCCAGGAGACGCAGCAGCAGCTGCTGCAGCAAATTCCGCTCAGCCGTCTCGGGCAGCCGGAGGACATCGCCCGGGTCGTCCGATTCCTCGCCTCCGACGATGCCTCGTATATGACCGGCCAGACGGTGCATGTGGACGGCGGCATGTATATGTAAGGTCGCGGTGGCTAATGCTGAGAAATGACAGAGTAGGACAGGTCTGGCAATTTGAACGCAATTCTCGTATAATATCGAAGAGGAGGTGAACCGGATGTCCGATGTTGTGGAGCGTGTGAAGCGAATTGTAATCGATCGCCTTGGGGTCGAAGAGAGCGAAGTCACCCTGGAGGCTTCTTTTAAAGACGATTTGGGTGCTGATTCTCTCGATGTAGTGGAACTGGTCATGGAACTGGAAGACGAGTTCGATCTTGAGATTTCTGACGAAGATGCCGAGAGGATTACTACTGTGGGAGAAGTTGTTGAATACATAAAGTCTCACACCTAGAATTTCATCATCACACGGTACCGTGTGCGGGGTGGAAAACGAATTGGCTTGAGAACTTTAGACAAGTCCCGTTGTTTTCGGATAACGGGACTTCTCTCCATTATGAACCCTTTGACATCTATGAATCGGTTATTTTACGAATATGATCCGCACTTCTTGGTGCGATGCAACGATAAATTTGGTTTCTGTCGGAGAGGTGGATTAGATGAAGCGCAGAGTCGTCATTACCGGTATGGGCGTCATGACCTCGCTTGGTCATGATTTGGATACATTTTGGAACCATTTGATGGAAGGCAAATCCGGGGTTTCCCTGATCGAGGCGTTCGACGTGAGCGAGTACCCGACTCGGATCGCAGCGGAGATCAAGGACTTTCAGCCGGACGATTACATGGACAAGAAGGAATCCCGCCGGATGGACCGCTTCGTGCAGTTCGCCGTCGCCTCGAGTCTTATGGCGCTTAAGGATGCGAACTTGAACATTCAGACGGATATGGATCCGGAGCGGGCCGGCGTCTACGTCGGTTCCGGTATCGGAGGGCTCGGCACATGGGAGGATCAGCATAACATCCTGCTCGAGAAAGGGCCGAAGCGCGTAAGTCCGTTCTTCATCCCGATGATGATCGCGAACATGGCTTCCGGCCAAATCTCCATGCAGACCGGGGCCAAAGGGCCGAACAGCACGGCGGTCACCGCCTGCGCGACCGGCACGCATTCGATCGGCGACTCGTTCAAGCTCATTCAACGCGGCGACGCCGATGTGATGATCGCGGGCGGAGCGGAAGCGACGATCCGTCCGACCGGCATGGCCGGCTTCTGCGCCCTCCGGGCGATGTCGACCCGCAATGAAGAGCCGGAGAAGGCGAGCCGGCCGTTCGATACGGACCGAGACGGGTTCGTCATGGGAGAAGGCTCGGGCATTCTCATCCTCGAGGAGCTCGAGCACGCGCAGAAGCGGGGGGCCCGCATTTACGCCGAAGTGATCGGATACGGGATGAGCGGCGATGCCTACCACATGACCGATCCCGACCCGGAAGGGGCGGCGCGCTGCATGAAGAAGGCGCTCAAGGACGCGGATATCGCGCCTGAGGAAGTGGACTATATCAACGCCCACGGCACTTCGACGCCGGTCGGCGACCGTTCGGAGACGACGGCGATCAAGACCGCGTTCGGCGACCATGCTTATAAGCTCGCCATCAGCTCCACGAAGTCCATGACCGGGCACTTGCTCGGGGCGGCGGGCGGCGTGGAGGCGGTCATTACCGGTCTTACGATCGTGAACCGCCGGATTGCGCCGACGATCAACGTAGACAACCAGGATCCCGAATGCGATCTGGATTATGTGCCGAATCAGGCGCGGGAAGCGGACGTACGTATCGCGATGTCGAACTCGTTCGGCTTCGGCGGGCACAACGCTACGATTATATTGAAGCGCTTCGAAGCATAAAATTCGCCGAACTTCAGACCCTATATGGAACAACACTAGGCGGTGAATCGGTTGAGGGACTTACAAGAACTCCAGGCAACGCTTGGCGTCGCCTTCCGCAAGACCTCCTTGCTGAAGCAGGCGTTTACGCATTCTTCCTATGTGAATGAACAGCGCTCCCTCCATTTGAGGGACAATGAGCGGCTGGAGTATTTGGGCGACGCGGTGCTCGAGCTCGGCGTTTCGGAGTTTTTGTTCAACGCCTACCCCAGGCGGTCGGAGGGAGAGCTGACCAAATTGCGGGCCTCGATCGTCTGCGAGCCTTCGCTCTGCGGATTCGCGGAGAAGCTGGAGTTCGGGTCGTACATGTTTCTCGGCAAAGGCGAGGAGCTGACTGGAGGACGGACCCGTCCGGCTATGCTGGCGGACGTCTTCGAGGCGTTCATCGGCGCCTTGTATTTGGATCAAGGCCTGGAGGCGGTACGCGATTTCCTCCGGAAGCACGTCTTCCTCGACCTGCCGGACGAGGCACAGCTACAAGTGGCCGACTACAAAACTTGGCTTCAGGAGCACACGCAGCAGCGGGGCTTGGGCACAGTGGAATACCGGATCGTCGACGAGACGGGGCCGGCCCACGATCGTCAATTCTCTGCCGAGGTGCGGTTGGACGGCGAGCTGCTCGGCCAGGGCGTGGGCCGCTCCAAGAAGGAATCGGAGCAGCAGGCCGCGTCTCAAGCGCTTATCGCGCTGCACGTCATTGAGCCCTAAAGTGCATATCCAAGTAAGAAGAGCAGACGTTGATCTGCTCTTTTTTTTTGCTTGGAGTTAGGCAGCGAAGGCCCTATGCCTCGGAACATCAATTAAAAGAGTCAAAAGTAACAGGAAATATTTGCAACTTGAGTATCAGGTATACATTGGAAAATATAGGCATAACGTTGCATTTTAAGAAGAGAAGACCCAACTTTGCCATTTTATGAAAGGAATTGAAATAGATTAGACGAATACTGGTTTTCGTGCCGGTTATTGAGGGAAGGAGGTGGATTAGAAATCGCAACGATACTGGATGAAATCTTGTCCGAAGGCGGTTATGAGATTGTTAACGCCTTCATTAATTCGAGTCCATGGGCAAGACCCGGACGGCATATTGTCCCCCGGGGGGGTGTCATACATTGGACCGGCAATATCGGGCGCGGGGCGAATGCTTGGGCGAACCGCAATTATTTTGACTCCTTACGGGACAATTACGCTTCCGCGCATACCGTGGGTGACGACACTACCATTCTTGCGGCACTGCCCTGCCTGAATGAGGAGGTGGAGATGGCTTATCACGTCGGGGCCGCGTCATACCGCACCTCTTACTTCGGAGCGTACCCGAACGCATCCACGCTAGGCCATGAGATGTGTGTGAACGCGGACGGCAATTTCCGCGAATCGTACAAGCGAGCCGTGTGGGTCATGGCCAATTGGTGTTTTCAATTCGGATGGGACGCCGACTCCGCCGTCATGCGTCATTATGACGTTACGGGTAAGCCCTGTCCGCTCCCGTTTACAGATGTGGTGCACGATAACAGGCATTGCGCCGCGCTCGGATTCACCGAGGCACAAACGGCCTGGATCCGGGATCATCTACACATCGACGGCTTGCTCGGCGAAGCCTTATGGCGAGCGTACAAATCGGACGTAGCTGATTTGACGGTGATATTAAGAGAGGGAGGGCTGACCATGCTGCAGCAGCTCGTACAAAAAATGGAGGAACTGCAAGCCCGAAATTCGGAATTGGAAAACCGCTTCAATCAACTGGAGAAGGCGCTCTATTTATCGCAAATACCCGATTGGGCGGCCGACAGCGTACAGTGTGCGGTTCAAAAAGGGCTGATCGACACCCCGGAAGGCGGTTCCTACGACTTTTATCGGACCCTGACAATATTGCATCGAAATGGAACGCTCTAAAATGGGTATTAATACCTATCATACATATTATTCCCTGTGACTTTTTACAAGAATTAGACTTTAATGCCTAAGCCTCATCTGGAACAAAGGACCAATAGCAAATAGGGTTTCCTCTGTAATAAGATATTTATGTTCTTCGCGAGAACGAGTTAATGAAACCCTATTCGCTTCGCACGAGGAGGTCGAAAAACCGCTTCATGGCTGACTTACCAGGGAGAAGAAGCAGCTCCGCGGATCTGCTGCATGCGCCTTACTCAAGCGATTCAGACTATCTGCGCGACGAACTCAAGCGTCTCGATCTCATCCTCCACATCCAAGTTCTACGCTGCGCGGGACAGCTGCCCGAACATCCTTTGGACCCGTTTCGCGGAATTGTTCTCTCGGAAGAAGCGGTTCTGCGCTTGTTCCTGGAGCCCGAACCAGACTTGGCGGACCCTCTGGAAGCAAGAACCCAATCTTCGAAGCTGAAGGACTTAACGGAACAGCTGGAACGGCTTCAACCCGTAATCAAGCAAAAAAGGGCCCTTAGCTTACTTCAAGATATTCCTCTTGCCCTTCCTCACATAGCTGAACGATTTCAACTTACCGAATTGGAAGAGCAAATTGTACTCCTTTGCTTGGCCCCCGAATTGAATGTCAAGTATGAAAAAATTTACGCCTACCTGCAGGATGACGTGACGAGGCACAAACCGTGCGCCGACTTGATCTTGAAGCTGCTGGATCCCTCCGCATCGGATCCGGTCATCGCCCGCACGATCTTTCATCCACACGCAGGACTGATGAAGCATCAGCTTTTGCGATTCGCCGAATCGGACGCCTCCACTAACATACTCACTCGTTCCCTCCATTTGGACTCGCAAATTATTCATTTTTTGTTAGGGCATCGGGACTTGGACCCAAGACTGGAGCCGGCTGCCCGGTTCGCCAAGCCATCAGCCGATTTAGTGCCGCTCTCGGATGAACAGTTGACGGACCGCGTGCGACAGCTGGTCGCAACCCAATTGAATGCAAACGGAATGTTGATGCAAAAGCTCGTATTCGGTTTGAACGGCCCACGAGGGTCAGGTAAACAAAGCTTGGCTGAAGCGGTATGTCGGGACCTTGGAATTCCGTTGATCGTTGGGGACGTCCAAACTATGCTTCATCATCCTCTTTCGTTCCACGATGCCTTGTTCCTGTTGTGCCGTGAAGCCTATCTTCATTCCGCCGCACTATGTCTTTACAATATGGATTCCTTGTTTGGCCAGGGGGACCGATACCGGCTCGAGATCGAGCGATTTAAGCAATCGAGTCGAAGCTTCCCGTCGCTTACTTTTCTACTCGGCGCGGAATCGCGGATTCCATGGGAGTCCGACGGGGAAATCTCGTACATTCCGGTGCCATTCGAACTCCCCGATTTGAAGGCCCGTCATCGCTTGTGGAAGCAGCTGTCCGAACGATACTGCTTCGAAGAATCGATTGATTTCGAGGCGCTGGCCGAGAAGTTTCGTTTCACACCCGGACGTATTCAGGACGCGCTTCGTACGGCCCGATCGTACGCGCTATGGCGCAATCCCGAAGACTGGCGGATCGGAAGAGACGATTTGCTGCAAGCCTGTCACGCGCAAACGAACCATCGGCTGCAGCTTCATGCCGATCAATTGAAGCCGGCAGGCAGTTGGAGCGATCTTATTCTCCCGGCGGACCAAATCAAACGTCTGAAGGAACTGATCGTCCAGGTTCAATTACGCCGCATTGTTCATGGGGAATGGGGATTTGGACATAAGTTGTCCCGGGGCAAAGGATTAAACATTTTGCTGCACGGTCCTCCTGGTACCGGCAAGACGACGGCGGCGGAAGTGATTGCCAAAGAGTTGGAGCTGGATCTGTACCGGATCGATCTCTCCCAAGTGGTGAGCAAGTACATCGGGGAAACGGAAAAAAACCTTCGACAAGTGTTCCGGGAGGCGCAGGACAGTTACGCCATCTTGTTGTTCGATGAAGCCGATGCCTTGTTCGGCAAACGAACAGAAGTGAAGGATGCCCACGACCGCCATGCCAATACCGAGATCGCTTATTTGCTCCAGCAAATGGAGGAGTACGACGGAGTAACCATTTTGGCCACCAATCTGTACAACAATCTGGATGAGGCGTTTATTCGCCGCATGCAGTTTAGCATTGAATTTCCACTTCCCGAGCAGGAGTACCGGATGGAAATTTGGAAAGCCATGTTCCCGGCGGAAGCCCCGCTTGCGGACGATATCGATTGGGAATTTTTGTCCCGAAGCTTCAAAATTTCCGGCGGGCATATCAAAAATGCCGTACTGTCGGCCGCTTTTCTGGCGGCGGAACGATCGGAAGCGATCGGCATGAAGCATCTGATCCGTGCGGTTGCAAGGGAAATGGACAAGACCGGCAAAATTTGCTCGAAGGATCATTTCGGCCCTTATTACGAGCTCTTGTCCTGACACGTCTCGCGAGGAGGTTTCGGAATTGAGCGGAGATACAGTGATAGCCGACACGAGTGCAACGCTGCTCCGGCTGCTGCAGGAGCATATGTCGGACTTGGCCGGCCCGAGCTCCATTGGGCTTCAGTCGCCGGCGGACCCGATCGGGCCGAACACCCGGCTCACGATATTTTTGTACGGCCTCAAGGAGAACGAGTATATGCGCAATCAGGAACCGGTTGCTTGGGGGACCGGAAAGCTTCAAGCTCCCCCGCTCGTCCTGGATCTGTACTTTATGCTTACCGTCCATTCCTCCGTACTCGATTTGACCGAACGAACGCTGGAGGAGCATCGGATCCTGGGAAGGGCGATGAAGGTGCTGTACGATCACTCGATCATAGGAGGACCGTATCTGCAAGGCGGGCTGGTATCTAGCGGAGAGAAGCTGCGCGTTACGCTCAACTCCGTCTCGTTCACCGAGCTGTCCGAGATATGGAATACTTTCTCCGATCAGAATCTCAAGCCGTCCGTTTGTTATATCGTATCTCCTGTCGCGATTGAATCGGAACGCATCCATCAACCGAAACGGGTAACGCACCGAGAGATGAACTATACCGTAAACGAGGCCGGAGCATGACATTCGAACCCTCTATCTTCCTTATCGATCGTTCCGTGACAAAGCTGTCCGCCGCTATCGTCCTCGAAGACGCTCTGATCCCGGACCGAAAGCCGGCCGGCTCCATACGGGTTTGGGTGCGGGAGACGAATGAACAGGCGGTGAAAAATGCCGGAGGCACATACATTCTGTGCGATCATAAGCCGGGTACCTATACGGTCCGTATCACCTCCGAGTTTTATTCCGACGAAGAGCGTAAGGTCGCTATACCGGGTTCAGACGAAGAGGTTCCGGTATTGACCATTTCCCTGCTGCCTAAGCCCGTGTACCCGTTTCCCGAGGACACCGCTCTCTTGCGGGGCATCGTCCGGAGGGAGGATGGGAAGGTATTGCGCGACGTGGTGATTCAGGCCGTTGTCATGCAGTCGCAGTCCCAGGTAAAAGCCAAACTGGCTGCCACCGCTGCAGCCGGGGACAGCTCGATTCTTCTTCGGGACGTCCAGGGAGCCCTTAAAGCCGGCGACCTTCTCATGATCCGGGAAACAGGCTTTGCGGAGAGCGAGTTTTGCCGAATTTCCGAGCCGCTTCCGGACTACCCGGAAAGTAATGCCTACGCTATCGCGGAACCAATCCGATTCAGACATTCTGAACTGACGCCGCTGTATATGCAGGAGGAGTCGTGGATGATCCAGTCCAAAACGACGGAGAACGGGGAGTGGGTGATTCCCGTTGCGAACATGAACGCGGTCAAGCTCAGCTGCGCGATCGTGATCGAAGCATCGGGACTGCAGCCCTTTCGGCGAGACGCAGAGCTTGTGTATGGGCAATCGGTGTCAATGGGAGTAATAACGCTTTTGGCTTAAATAAATGATCCAGTTACATAAGGGAGGAACCAAAATGCCGGAATACTTATCGCCCGGAGTTTATGTGGAAGAAATTGAAATCGGTGGGAAACCCGTCGAAGGTGTATCAACGAGCACCGTCGGCTTTTTGGGGCAAACGGAACGGGGGCCTACGTCGCCTAGGCTCGTAACGAGCTGGTTGGATTACCAGCGGGTGTTCGGCGGTTACATTGGCGCCGGCCAACATTTGCCCTACGCGGTGCAGGGCTTTTTCGACAACGGCGGACAACGGTGCTATATCGGCAGCATCGTAAAGGCCAACGCAGAGAAAGCAGATCTTAAACTAAAAGACGACGAGGACGACGTCCTCACCTTGGAAGCGGTAGGCGAAGGAGCTTGGGGAAACCGGATTGCGGTCAAAGTATCGGCGGGAACGCTGGGCGGGTTTAAACTCAGCCTCTTTTATTGGAAGCAAACCGTATCGGCCTTATACGATCCGGAGTCGGATTCCAAAACGCTTCCGCGTCCCGCGGTTGCGGAAGTTTTCGATAATCTCTCCACCGACGCGGGGTCCCCGGATTTTTATGCGAAGCGAATAAACGGGATTTCCAACCTGGTCGTCATTTCCCAAGCGAGCGGGGATTCGGGGGCCGTCCCGAAGGCAAGCGCCATTGCAGCTCTGGCGGGAGGGTCGGATTCCGCGGATGGAAAGCCGGCGCTTGCGCTCAGCGATTACTCAAGAACGGACACGAATGTGCCCGGGAGCCGTAAAGGCTTGACCGGATTCGCCGAAATCGATGAAATCTCGGTCGTATACGCCCCGGACTCCAATGCCGTAGCCGGTTTGACGGAAGCGTTGATCGCACACTGCGAGAATTTAAAGGACCGGTTCGCAATTATCGACGCTCCTCCGAATTCCGCCAACCTGGATTCGCTTAAGCCGCGCGATTCCATCGAAACCAAATATGCCGCGTACTACTATCCGTGGATCAAGGTTGTCGATCCGGAAACCGGCATGCTGCGCACCGTACCGCCCGGCGGCCATATGGCCGGCATATATGCCAGGACCGACGTGGAACGCGGCGTGCACAAAGCACCGGCTAACGAGGTCGTTCGCGGTGCGGTCGATCTGGAGTTCCAGATTACGAAGCAGGAGCAGGATGTGCTTAATCCGCGCGGCGTCAATGTCATTCGGGCGTTCCCGGGCCGCGGCATCCGCGTTTGGGGGGCTCGCACGCTGTCGAGCGACGCTTCCTGGAAGTACATCAACGTCCGCCGCTTGTTCATTTTCCTCGAAGAATCGATTGACGAAGGCACGCAGTGGGTCGTGTTCGAACCGAACGACGAGAAGCTATGGGCCCGGGTGAAACGTACGATTACGGAATTTTTAACCCGGGTATGGCGGGACGGCGCACTGATGGGCACCAAGCCGGAAGAGGCGTTCTTCGTCAAGGTCGATCGCACGACCATGACCCAGGACGACATCGACAACGGACGGTTAATCGTGCTGATCGGCGTCGCGCCGGTGAAGCCGGCCGAGTTCGTCGTCTTCCGCATAGCCCAGGTCGCGGGCGGATCGGACGCGAGCGGAGCTTAACCTGGATCGAATAAGATTGCCAGCAAAAATAAGGGAGGTACATAAAAATGGCTACAGGACAGCGGAAAGACCCGTTCCGAAATTTTCGGTTCCGGGTGGAAATCGACGGCATTCAACAGGCGGGGTTCAGCGACGTTTCGGGCTTTGACTCCACCATCGACGTAATCGAATACCGGGAGGGCAATGAGCCTACGCACGCGCGCAAGCTTCCCGGACTGACCAAATACGGCAATATCAGTCTGAAATGGGGCATCACGGACTCCATGGAGATTTACAACTGGCATAAGGAAGTGTCCGGCGGCAATGTGCTGCGCAAAAACATTTCGATTGTGGTCGTGGATGAGGCCGGCAACGACAAAGCACGTTGGGATTTCGTCAATGCTTGGCCGAGCAAATACGATGCTCCCGACTTCAACGCCAAGGGGAACGATATCGCCGTGGAATCGCTGGAAATCGTCCATGAGGGGATGTCGCGCGTAAGCTAGCCCCTGGGCAAGTCTGACAGCCCAATCAGGCACCGTAAATAAACATCGCTGGAGGATGTCCGAATGAGCTTTGTAACCGAATATGAATTTACGCTGCCCAAAGGGTATGTCGACAAGCACGGTAGCCTTCACCGGGAAGGCATCATGCGCCTCGCTACGGCAGCCGATGAAATTTTGCCGCTCAAAGACCCCAGAGTCCAGCAAAATCCGGCGTACTTGACCATCATTTTGCTGTCGCGCGTCATTACGAAGCTCGGAGATCTGCAAACGATAAATCCGGGCGTGGTGGAAGGATTGTTCTCGGCGGATCTGGCCTTTTTGCAGCAGTTTTACCGGCAGATCAATGAAAGCGGCCTGCCCGGAGTCGAAGCGGAATGCCCGCGATGCGATCACAAGTTTATGGTCGAGGTGACGGGATTGGGGGAAGTTTAAGCGGCTATCCCCTTGACAAGCTTTACGAGGAGGTAGCCTTCATTGCTTATTACTTTCACTGGCCGCACCACGAAATTATGCAGCTGGAGCACCGGGAACGGGTCAAGTGGTGCGAGCAAATCTCGGCCATCAACCGCAAAGTTAACGAAGAGCCGGATAACGTGTTCAAGCTCTAGAGAGGAGCTCGTATGGCAGTGCTGCTCAGAAACGATCCGCTCCTGAACTTCAAATTTTTGGTTGAAATCGACGGCTTGGTCGTAGGCGGATTTTCCGAGATTACCGGCCTTCAAGCGGAAACCGAAACGGAAGAGTACCGGGAAGGCGGAGTGAACGGGTACGCTCACAAGCTTCCCAAAACGACGAAATATCCGAATTTGAAGCTGAAGCGGGGACTTACGTATTCCGACACGCTGTGGAAATGGTACCGGGATGCCGCAAGCGGGGATGTGAACCGGAAGAGCGGCTCCGTTCTGCTGCTGGATTATGACGGAACCGAAGTATGGAGATGGAATTTTTATCAGGCGTATCCGGTCAAATGGAATGGACCCGAGCTCCAGGCGGAAAGAGGCGGCGTTGCTTTTGAAACGATCGAATTGGCCCATAACGGGTTTAGCAAGGACGGATGAAGGTGACGCCAATTGACAACCGGACACCGTCCAGGCTGCACGAGGACTTCGCCAATCAGATCCGAACCAAATATACTTCCGGGTCCAGGAGAGGGTTGGCGTTTCCTCATCTCGTTTTGCTGAAAAACCGCCATGGCGGCTGGGTTCACTTCCAAAAGGAACGGATAGTGGAACGACATGTCCTTCATTCCGGACGGGGAACCGGAACGGTTCATCCCGCCATCGAAATCGCGGACTTACGGGCATTCACGTTCGGCGGATTTCAAGCGGTTATACCCAAGGACCGGGATCGTTCGACTGTCTCCCTGGTTATGCGAAAGCCGACCGAGATCTTTACCGTAGGCGTGTCAGGATTAGGGCACGCGAATGCAACCACTCCGACACGCGATACGGCAGGCAACCGGTTTTCTTACGTGCCGGGCAAGGATCAGTCGAACCCGCGGCAGACGGCCTTATTCACGTCGCAACGATTATTCACGTCGAATCGATACCTGACCATGCCGCCAACGATTCATCCGGTTTCTTTAATGAGTCCGTTTCAAGGCTCTCGTGATGTTGCTAAAGTGCAATCCAAGGCGGAGCCGATCCGGAATCTTCCTGAAGCCGGGCAAGGTCAGCCGGCGGCAGAACCTCTAAGGAATCCGGCAATACAGGCATGGAGCACTAGCTTCACAAAGTATCAGGTCCTTTCGTCCGGCCGCACCATCTGGGAAACACCTGCGGGTAACCGGGTCAATTTCTTCTCAAAGCTTAGGCTCCGCTTATCGGAAACGATTCTAAATTCTGCAACCGGTCGGTATGCGGGTACGCCTGCGGGCGGTTCGGACCAAGCTCCTGCTGCTGTGGCGGAAGGGCTTGTCCGAGCCGGGCGGCTCCCGGCTGCCAATCCGGTTGATTTTCCGGAAATTCGAAGGGGAACCGCTTCGTTTACATACGCGAAATCACGGGAGACGCAGCCTCCTGCAAGCCTCAAGCATGAGGAATTGAGCCCGGAGCGGTTCGCCAAGGATGAATTGGTGGCGAGAACATCGGTACCGGCCTGGCCGGATCCGATGCCTCCGGAAGCCGTCCGTACGCCGGCCATCGATATTCGGCGGCTGTCGGAGGAAGTGTATCAAGTACTTGAGCGGAAGTTGACGATCGAAAGACAACGAAAAGGCTTATGAGCACTCACCGCCCGGAAGCCCTAGCGAATGGCGGGCTTATCCCATCCGAGATCGGCTGGGGCAGGAGGAGAACAAATGGGTTTGGAAAAAGCTTGGATTCAACCGCTGAACGACAAAGGCAGCCCAAACGGCGATCCGGTGAAGGTGCTGTTCAATCCGACGGAATATTCGATCGAAAAAAGCAATCAGTACCATTCCGTAGCCCTGCCAGGGAAGTCCGCGCCGGCGACGCAATTCGTGAGCGGCAATGCGGACACGCTGACGATGGAGTTGTTGTTCGATTCGTACGAAGAAGGCGAAGACGTAAGAAAATATACGGGAAAAGTGACCTCCCTGATGCAAATTGACAGCGGTCTGCATGCTCCGCCCGTATGCAAGTTCATTTGGGGAAAGCTCGAATTCAAAGCCGTCCTGGAGAAGGTGTCGCAGCGCTTCACCATGTTTCTCGGCACCGGCATCCCGGTTCGAGCCACGCTCCAAGTCGTATTCAAGGAATATAAGACGATCACCGAGCAGGTCGACGCAAGCTCCGGACTGTTGGACAAAACGAAGCAAATCACGATCAAGTCCGGCATGACGCTGTCGGCGGTAGCGGAAAGTCAATACGGAGACGCAAGCAAATGGCGGTTGATTGCCCAAGCGAATGGCATCTCCAATCCCCGCAAGCTGCAGCCGGGCATGCAAATCAAGGTTCCTCCTTTGGAGTGATGAAATGGATTTCGAGCAGCTGGAGAAGAAATACGGAAACTTTCTGGCTCCTGGATTTGAAATCGAGGTTGCCGGCATTAACCTGGCCCGGGAAGGGATGGAGATCGTAAGCGTCAGTGTCGAACACGTCCTGAACGAAGCCGATCATTTCACGTTTACGATCAACAGCGCATTCGACGTGGCCGGGCAAGAGCTGAGATGGATCGATTCCTTCCTTCCCGCCGGCAAGAAAGTGACCATCCGGATGGGGTATGCGGAAACAAAACCGCTGATGATGGTCGGCATCGTCACCTCGATCGAAACCCGCTTTCCTGCGGGCGGTACACCTCAGCTGGAGATCGGGGGATTCGATCTATCCCATTTGCTGATGAAAGGCATGAAGCCTCGCTCGTGGGATGACATCAAACACAGCGATATCGCGTCCAGACTGGCACTGCAGGACTACGGTCTCAAGAGCGCAGTAGACGACACCCGGGTGACGTACCCGAAAGTGATGAAGCCGTCCGGGCAGAGCGATTACCAGTTTCTGCAAGACTTAGCCCGGCGCAATTTCTACGAATGCTTCGTATTCGGAGAAACTCTGTTTTTCCGCTCGCCGGCCAAAGACAGCGAACCGGTCGTCACGCTAAGATGGCATCAGAATTTGATCAGCTTTAACCCGGAAATCAATCTGGCCGGCCAAGTCGGCGAGGTAGAGGTCAGGGGCTGGGACCCGAAGGCGAAAAAGGAGATCGTAGGTGTGGCCAAAGTCGGCGACGAACTGGGACGCCGGTCCGGCAAAAGCGGCGGCGAGCTCATTCAAGGACTGACCCGGGAAACGATTCGGGAGAACGTGCGACAACCGGTGTATTCCCAACAGGAAGCGGATCTTCTGGCCAAGTCCATTCTCAACAAGCATGCCGAAGGCCTTATCAAAGGCACGGGGGAAACGATTGGGATTCCGGACATCTTGCCAGGGAAAACGATCCGGCTTGAAGGGCTCGGGAAACGGTTCAGCAAAACCTACTATATCGAACGAGCGGTTCACAGCATCGGTGCCTCGGGGTATCACACTACATTTCAGATCAAGGAGAACGCCATATGAGCTTGTACGACTTGCTGCAGCCCGGAGGATCGAGAGGGGATCAGGTGCAGGGCGTTTCCGTCGGCATCGTGACGAACATCCAGGATCCGGAAAATATGGGGCGTGTGAAAGTGAAATTCCCATGGCGGGGCAGCGACGACGAAAGCTACTGGGCGAGAATCGCCACGCTGATGGCGGGGAAGGAGCGCGGCAGCTTTTTTCTTCCCGAGGTTGGGGACGAAGTGCTCGTCGCTTTCGAGATGGGGGATCTGCAGCATCCGTATGTCCTTGGCTCGCTCTGGAACGGGGAAGATAAGCCGCCCGATACGCACGGGGACGGGAAGAACAACATTCGGAAAATCAAGTCCAGAAGCGGGCATGAGCTGATTTTCGACGACGAAAGCGGCAAGGAGAAAGTAACGCTCCATACGAAGGCGGGACACAAGATTGTACTCGACGACGCCTCCGGCTCCGAGAAAATCGAGATTACGGATAAATCGGGCTCCAACAAGGTCGTGTTCGATTCGGCTAAAAATGAAATTGCGATGGAGAGCGCCATGCAGCTCAAGCTGAAATCGCAAACCGTGGAAATCGAGGCGGGCTCGATGATGACGATCAAAGCCGGAGCCACATTAACGCTGCAAGGCGCACTTGTAAAAATCAATTAGCGAAGGAGTGCACAGGTTATGCCTCCAGCGGCAAGAATGGGAGATTTGACCAGCCACGGAACACCTCTTAGCCCCGGACCGGGAAGCCCGAACGTGCTGATCGGCGGCAAACCGGCCTGGAGGGCGGCGTCGGATATGCACACATGCCCGGCGGCAACGCCGAATCCGCACGTAGGAGGGGTGGTCGCCATGGGCAGCGCTACGGTTCTGATCAACTCGCTTCCTGCGGTTCGTCTTGGTGATGTCATCACTGAAAGCGGACCTCCGAACACAATATTGATGGGCGATCCGACGGTGATGATCGGATAAGGAGGCTGAGATGGCAGGCGAATTTTTAGGAACTGGCTGGGCCTTTCCCGTCCGGATCGATGGAACGACGGGGAGAGTGGCCTTGTCCTCGAACGAGCGGGATATCGAAGAATCTATTCGCCTCATTCTGTTTACGGCAAAAGGCGAGCGGATCATGAGGCCCGAGTTCGGATGCGGCATTCATGATTTCGTCTTTGACTCCATGAATACGACCATGATCGGGTTGGCGGAATCGAGCGTAAGGGAAGCGTTGACCCGGTGGGAGCCTCGGATCGAGGTGTTGGAAGTTACGGCAGCTCAGGACAGCGGCTACGCCGGAAGGCTTATGATCCATATCCGATATGCGGTCCGAACGACGAACCAGCTATTCAATCTTGTCTATCCGTTTTATTTGAGGGAAGGGTAACCGACCTTATGTGGTGGTGAAATGATGAAGGCTCCATTGATCGACAAGCGAGATATGAACGAATTGTTCAAGCAAATGCGGGAATTGGTGCCTTATTACGTTCCCGAATGGAAGGCCGAGGATGACAAGGACCCGGGCGTGGCCGTCATGAAGCTGTTCGCCCAATTGTACATGGGCATTGTTCACCGGCTGAACCAGGTGCCCGATAAAAATTTCATCGCCTTTCTGAACATGCTTGGAGTCAAGCTGCAGCCAGCCAGGCCATCACGGGGGCCGGTGACGTTTTATTTGAGCGAAGGCGCGTCCGATCCGGTGCTGGTACCGGCGGCAACGCAGCTCGCCGCACAGCCGGCGGACGGCGGCAAACCGATTATTTTCGAGACGGAGAAACCTATATTGGCCACGCCGGCCAAGCTTGTGGAAGCGATCTGCTACAATCCCGAGGAAGACGGAATCTACCAAGCTCCCGCAGGCTTTTTGCTGCCAGCCCGGATCAAGCCCTTCTCCTCCAGTTTGCTGATCGACACACAAGCGGGAGGCAATCGTCTGTACCTGGAGCAGTTGAAAGGGTTGAACAAAGGAGATGCTCTCCGAGTGGAAGGACCGGAACAAGCCGAATACTTCGAAGCGGAGAACGTCGAGGAAGATGCAATCATCGCGTCGGATCCTTTGCTGCGTCCACACACAGCGGGTTCACCGGTGCGGAGAGTCACGGATTTCGAGCTGTTCGAAGGCAAGAACAAGCAGACCCATATCTTGTACCTGGGCCACCGCGAGCTGTTCAACGTGGAATCACAAGTCAGCTTCGCACTCGACTTGTCCGGCGCATCGCTTACCGTTCAACAGGGGGAACTGCTGGCGTCCTCGGTGGAATGGCACTATTGGTCCGAAGACAATCGTTGGTCGGAACTATCCGTCGAACTGGAGTACTCGGAGAACGGAGCCGGCAGGCTTCTCCTGAAGAAAAAGCAGCCGATCCGGATACAGGAAACCGAAATCGATGGATTTCGTTGCCGCTGGCTCCGGGGAGTTGCCGCTCCGTCGGCGATCCGGCTGCTTCAAGAGGTACAACTCCGTTCTCTGAACGTGACGGTGCTGAACGATGAGCTGCCTCCCGCGCCGGACCTCGCCTTTTACAACGATATCCCGCTGGATCCGACGAGCGCCTTGTATCCGTTCGGCCGAACTCCAAGACTTTACGATACGCTGTATTTGGCCAGCCAGGAGGCGTTGTCCAAGAAAGGCGCGGAAGTTCAAATCCGCTTCACGCTCGAACACGACAATCCGAATAATTTGCCGGACGACACCATAACCACCGATCTTTCCTGGGAGTATTGGAACGGGAAGGGCTGGATGAAGCTGGCAGGGATCTCGGAGAACTTCTCCGTCAAAAGAACCGGCTCCGGCGCGATCAGGCTCGATCGCAAGATCGCCTTCGTCAATCCCCCGGATAGTTCGGAGGTTATGATTCAAGGCCAGCTGAACTACTGGATCCGGGTAAGAATCGTAAGCGGCGGTTACGGGACTGAAGTTTTGGCGCTCAAAATTAGTGAGTATGCACTGACCCGGAACTATGTCGTGCCGAAAATAAGCGGCCTCAAGCTTCAATATGGGCAGTCCTCTTCCGGCTCGCCGACGAACCTGGAGCACATCGTGACCCGCAATAACATGGAATTCAGGGATCGTACCGCAGAGGTGGCCGGCGGCCGCCCGTTCCGGCCTTTCTATACGCTGGAGGACAAACATCAATCGCTGTATCTCGGCTTTGACAGGCCGCCGCTCAAAGGTCCGGTGAGCCTGTACTTCTCCGTCATGGAACAGGAATATGCCGAAGACAACCGGCCCCGGCTGGAATGGGAGTATTATCGGGTGCAGGACGGGCAAGGGAGCTGGGCCAAGCTGGACGTCCGGGACGAAACCAGGCATCTTACGCAGAACGGCTGCATCGAATTCATTGGCCCGGCGGACTTTATGGAGCTGGTGATGTTCGGGAAAAGGCTGATCTGGATACGCGGCATCGACGCGGAAGACAAATTCGTACCGGCCGGCCGCAGCTTGGATGCAGGTAAACGTGCGAGCCAGGGAGACCCCTCTTCAGCGGCTGCAGCTACTCCGGATAGCCGGTGCAACTGTGCGCCGCCGGCTTGCTCCGATACGGTCGACCTCTTCGACCTCAGGTTTAATCTTGCCGACCAAATGCGGGAGTTCCCGCCGGCACCGAAGTTGAACGGCATTTACTTGAACTCCGCGATGGTGACGCATGCGGAGAGCATCCCGGAGGAGATGCTCGGCTCGAGCTCCGGCACGGCGTCCTTAGGTTTCAACTTTTCCAGATTCCCGGTCCTTTCCGAGGAAATCTACGTGAACGAGATGAACGCTCTATCGGAAGGGGAGCGCCAAGATTTGGCCGAGAGCGGGAGTGTCCCGGTGAGGGAAGTGAAGGACGGATCCGGCCAAACGACCGGTTTTTGGGTGCGATGGTCTCCTGTAGACGATCTTAAGGAATCGAAAGCGGGCGACCGACATTATGAAATCGACCGGACGTTCGGGACGATCCGCTTCGGCGATGGAGTCCATGGCATGGTTCCGCCGATCGGGACGGATAACGTCAAGGCTGTCTACCGGACGGGCGGCGGTGCAATAGGGAATGTCGGGCCTTCCGAAATCACTATGTTGAAGACGTCCATAGCGTTCATAGATCGTGTCTCCAATCCCGATGGTGCGGCAGGCGGATTCGATACGGAACGGATGGAGCAAGCGCTGGAACGGGGACCTCACTCGATTAAGCACCGCAACCGCGCCGTAACGGCGGAGGATTACGAGCAGTTGGCGTTACAGGCCGCCCAGGGCATTGCCAGGGTCAAATGCCTGCCGGGATGGAACGATCAAGGCGAGCACGAAGCCGGATGGGTGACGGTGATCGTCGTTCCGCAGAGCGGCGACCGGCAGCCCAGTCCGACACCGCAGCTGAGGCGCCAAGTCCAAAGCTATTTGGAAGCCCGGGCTTCGAATGTGGCGGTTTTTCCGAATCACTTGAAGGTGATCGGACCCGTGTACGTTGAAATTTCCATTTCTACCGTACTCGCGGCCCGGACGTTCGATGCTGTTCCGGCCGTCGAACGGGAAGCGATGCGGAAGCTGAGTGCCTTTCTCCACCCTCTCTCGGGAGGACCGGACGGAAGGGGCTGGGAATTCGGCAGGCTGCCGTGTTTAAGCGATTTCTATGCGTTGCTTGAAGCGGACCGTAACGTGGACCATGTGGAAACGCTCAGCATGACGATTCGGGATCCGGCAACTGGAAACTCTATCGAGGTAACACCGGACCGGCCGATCGCGGCGGGCTCCGGTCCGTTCTTCCTTATATACAGCGGCGAGCATAAGACAACCGTCAGAGCCTCGGCAGCGAGCCCGTACTAGATACTCGGTGAATGTGAACGAAGGAGGTGAAACAAGTGCTGCCTTTGCCGAAATTGGATGATAAAACATTCGGCCAGCTGGCGGAGGACGCCAAAAAATGGATTCCCCGTTATGCTCCCGAATGGACAGACCATAATGTGCATGATCCGGGCATTACGTTCGTCGAAATGTTCGCCTGGCTGACCGAGCTGCAGATCTACTATTTGGATCAGGTCCGGGAAGAGAATGAACGCAAGTATCTTAAATTGCTCGGTGTGACTTCCCAGGACGCCAAGCCTGCCCGAACGGATGTAACTTTCTCGTTAACGGGCGCGGATGGAGATTATGTTACAGTCCCGGAAGGAACGGCGCTTGCAGCGGGCGATGTGCGGTTGGAAACGGATGAACCGCTGACGGTTACTTCGGTTGGACTACATAAAATCGTAAGCTTCCACTCATCGGGGGTAACGGACCATACCGACGCGAATCTCCGCGTTGGTCTCACGTTTTCCCCTTTCGGTCCGAATGCCGAACCGGGCAGCAAGCTGTATCTCGGATTCGATCGGCCTTTTCCGGAAAAGGAACGGATTCCAATTACGTTTCGGTTCTATGAGGCCTACGAGGTTCCGGCAGGAATCGGGTTGCCCGATGTAACCCCTTCGGCACTTGTTGCCTGGGAGTATTACTCGGCTAAGGACGGCGGTTCGTGGTGGCCGCTCGAAGTCGAACAGGACGGTACGCTGATGCTGTCCCGAAGCGGAAGACTCACGTTTCTCGCGCCGGACGACCCGAACATGCATGTCGTGTACCCGTTTAACGACAGTCTATACTGGATCCGGGCAACGGTCCGGCAAGGGAGCTACGAGCTTCCTCCAAAGCTGGAAGGGATATTGCTCCATACCGTTTCGGCCGTACAAACCGTGACATCCAGCGAATCGATCGGACAATCGATCGGCCTGCCCGGTCAAACGTTCGCGCTTTCCCGCTTTCCTGTCATTTCCGGAAGCTTGCAGCTTCAGGTGGAGGAGATGACCGACGGCGTCTTGAGCTGGACCGAATGGAGGCAAGTCGACGGCTTTGAGGCATCGGGGCCGACGGACCGGCATTATGTGCTTAAGGCCGAGACGGGCCAGATCCTGTTCGGGGACGGCTTGAACGGTGCGATTCCGCCGGCGTCCCTGCGCTCAGATCCGGATTCATCCAACATCAGAGCGTTCCGCTATCAATCCACCCTTGGGGAGAGAGGCAATGTGGGCGCCTTCACCGTGGGCGAAATCGCGGAGCCGAACGGAAGCCTGCATAAGCTTACGGTAGAAAACCGGCTCCCCGCGGCAGGCGGAGTGTCCCGGGAAACGCTGGAGGACGCCAAGACGAGAGCCCGCCGAGAAATCTTGGCCTGCACCCGGGCGGTAACGTCCGACGATTTCGAAACGCTGGCTTTATCCACTCCCGGGCTGCGGGTATCGCGGGCAAAGGCGCTGCCCTTGCTCGGCGAGGATGGCACCTCCACCAAAGGAGTCGTAACCATTGTTGTCGTGCCGTTCAGCGAATATCCGAATCCGCTGCCGAGCGAAGGCTTCCTGGCCACGGTTTGGCGGCACTTGAATCGCCATCGGCTTATCACGACCCGCGTACGCGTCGTACCCCCGGAATACGTGAAAATTACGATTGAAGGAGTCATCCAGCTCAAGCCCGGATTCAATCCTTCCGGTACGCGCGATAAAGTTGAGGCTGCTCTGCTGAAATTCCTTCATCCTCTTGAAGGAGGTCCGGAAGGAACCGGGTGGCCGTTCGGAAGGCCGGTTTACCTGTCCGAAATTTACGAAGCGATTGAGCTCATTCCCGGTGCGGAGTGCGCGCAGGACGTCCGAATTACGGCGGCGGGCCAAGGAGTGAAGCGGGACGACTCGGGGAACGTCGTGATTTCGCCGTTAAGTCTTGTTTATTCCGAGGGGCATCAGATCGAAATCGCTGCCGCGGAAGCGAGCTGCGGAATGAATGGAGGCTGTCATGGCAGCGAACGCACGAGATGAGTTTCTGTTTCTCGCCATCAATCACAAACGAGCCTGGGAGCAGGGACTGTTATACGATCTTCAGCCGGTTGAGGATGGAATCGCGCTCCGGGAGGCGGTTCAATACGTAGCGGATCGATCGATCTCCATGCCGGATTTGCCATACGGGATCGAACTGACCGATGTAGCGGCGGGCCCCTGCCAAACTTTGTACATATTGGATGGTTCCACTCGCACGATCTACGTCTATGACGTAATCGAGAGGCGCTTCGACGAGGTTGACAGTCTGCGGAGCTTGTTCGAGGAGCCATCGGCCATTGCCTATTCGGAGGGATGGGTCTTTGCCGCGGACATGGAGGCGGAGCACCGCGTGCTTCGCTTGGCCGGCGTCAACTGGCAGCTGGCTTGGCGGGCGGGGGCGGCGGAGGACGGCGCGCGCCGCAAGCTGGAAACCGCGTTACCCATGCGACCCTCGCAGCTGGCGGCCGATTCCGCAGGGAACGTATTCGTCCTGGATGCGGAACAAGGCTGTGTCGTTAAATTCGACCGCAGCGGAAGGGCCGTCGTGTTCGGACAATCCGAACTGGATGGCAAGCAGCCGGCGGACATCGCCCTTTCCGGCGATAACGTGTGTTATGTGCTGGACCGTCAGGAGAAGAAGGTGTTGGCGTTCCAGAGCGGAACGAAATGCGGAGAATTCCAGCTGTCCCTTGAGGCGCCGTCCGGGTTGGCTGTGGATTCCAAAGGCTTCCTGTATATCGGAGAGAGCCGGCCGATTGGCGGCGAGGAAGAGGACCGGTATATCCACAAATTCGACCGGGACGGCCTGGAAGTCGAAGTGTTATCGGCTTACCGCGGTGCGGCCCACAAGATAGTAATCGACGAATGCGACCGCATGTACATCCTTGACCGGGACAATCGCCGCCTTGCCCTGTTGCGTTTGGAAAGCACGCTGTATAAGCGGCCGGGCGATCCGCTCGCCGGGGGCATCTATTATTCCCAAGCGCTGGACAGCACGGACTTGGCGGTCCGGTGGCATAAGCTCGCGATTGACGCCCATATTCCAGCTAATACCCAAGTGGAAGTGTGCTATATGACCGCCGACTCCAAAACCTTCCGGCTGATGGGGAAGGAACAGGATCTGGATGTATTCTTACACGATCCCGACGTTTCGGCGGAAACGAGGGTTGACGCCTTAAACAGGCTGGGCGAGACGAATCCGTCGGACTGGTCGGAGCCGCTCGTGAATCCCAAGGAGCTGCTGATCCGGGGACGCACGGGCAGGTACCTTTGGCTTCGCGTTAAGCTGATCGGCAGCGAGAAACAATCGCCGGTCGTGAAAAGCATCCGTGCCGTGTTTCCCCGTCAATCCTACCTTCGCTATTTGCCGGCTGTATACCAGGACGATGAAGGCAGCCGGGATTTTCTGGAGCGGTTCTTATCGCTGTTCGAAACGTTTCTCACCGACTCGGAACGGGAGATCGACAGGATCGCCCGATGGTTTGACGCGGATGCCGTGTCAGGCGAGTATTTGCATTGGCTCGCCTCCTGGCTCGCCGTCGCCTACGACGAGAACTGGAGCGAAACACAGCTGAGGGAGCTGGTCAGGCACATTCCGGCGTTGTACCGAAAACGTGGCACTCGCGAAGGCATTGAAGATATGATCGAGCTGTTCACCGGCATCCGTCCCTATATCGTGGAGCAGTTTCAACTGCAATCAGCCACGGACCCTGAGGTCAAAGCTATATTGGAGAAGCTTTACGGAACCGATCCATACAGCTTTTGCGTCCTTTTAAAAACCGGTCAAATTACCACGGACCACGAATATGCAACCGTAAAACGCATTCTCGACGCCGAGAAACCCGCCCATACGAGTGCCGGCTTAACCGTTCTCCAGCCCTGGGTATACCTGGATATGCATTCGTATTTAGGGGTCAATTCGTATCTAACGAAGCCGTCTTCCACGATCGGGACGGGAGTTATTCAGCGTGACACCGTATTGACGGATCGGGTGGCGTTCGGGCAAATCGACATCAGGTCCCGGACGAATACGGACACGGTACTTGCCTAAGGAGGAACCGATTTATGAGCACCGGCCCACTGAACGCTTTTGAGAAGAACCGTTATTATTACGGAAAAATGATGACGGTTCGCGATTTTCAGACCGAACAAAATTTCTTCAACGGGAAACGGCATTTATTAAACCGTCTTGTTCATGGAGCAGGGATTGTGTATGGGCTTGAAGTGCTGCCAGAGAAAGAGCAGGCCAACCGGGGGATCGTGGTCCAAACCGGAGTGGCCATCGACCGCTGCGGACGTGAAATTGTTGTGAGCCGGGACTACAAACGATCCGATATCCGCGAGCTTCCGGGATACCCGCTGGAGGCCGGCGGGGAGAAGACGATTTATGTCATGCTCCAGTACGACGAATGCTCGAGGGAGCGGGTTCATACGCTTTCCAATGCAGCGACCTGCGGCGAAGTATGCGAACCGAACCGGATTCTGGAAAGCTTTAAGGTTAAGCTGTCCACCACCCCGCCCGATCCGGTGCTTTCGCTCAATCCGCCGCCCGAGACGACAACGATTTATAACGATGAAACGATCCGGCTCGAGCGCACGTTGCCTCGTTGGGTAAGAACGGGGGAAGTATTCGAGGTCGCGGTTAAGCTTACGGTCAAACATGAGCTGTCAGGCATGATCGCCGTCAAACTGAGAGAGGACCTGCCTTCTTTGACGGTGCTGCGATCGGATGGGCTCGTGTTTCTTGCCGATCATCCGGCCGAAGGCACGATCGTCGAGCGGAAGTACTTGGTTCGGGCGGGGAAGGAGCCGAGAACCGGCTTGATCCGAGCGACCCTATATGACTTGGACGACGGCGAAGAGGTCAACCCAAGAGAGACGGGCGAGTGCACCGTTTCGGTCGTATCGGGGAGGACTTTTCGGAATCTCCTGATTGAGCGTTACTTGGACGGGTTGGACGCCGGTGGATCGGATGCTCCGCAGGAAGAGGCGGAGGACGGTGTCGTAATTGCGTCTCTTACGGTCAACGATCTAGGGATCATTACCGGGATTGAAAACTCCCTGGACGTCGTCTACGGCAACCCCCTATTGGCGCAGCTGCTTTCCACAGAAGAAGAGCGATTTGGGAAATTACCGCATCACGGCTCCAGCCACGAGCGAGACGGGGACGATGCCTTTGACGTCACCGGCCTCCCCGGCCTGTTGGAGCAGCCTCAGAGGATGAAGCTACAGACGGAAGGCACGGACTACGTCGCAAGCGGGCTTTACTTCGACGGAGAAGGAGTCCGGCTTGAAGAAGACCCCGATATTCCGGGGCAAGTGCGCGTCCAAATCCCAGGTATGCAGAGCCACGCCAATACCCACCAAGCGACAGGCTACGATCCGCTGAATGTGACGGATTTGCCCGGCGTGCTGGCCGAACCGCAAAAGGTCGTCGTTTATACAGACGGCGATAATTATACTACGGCGAGCCGGTTCAGCTTCGTGGGCACCGGTGTGGAGGTAAAGCCCGGACCGTATGGAATCGATCATATCAGTGTGCATTTCACCGGCGGACCCGGAGGCGGACCTCACGCCAAGAGTCATGAGTCGGGCGGGTCCGACCCGATCAACGTTTCCAACCTGAGAGGCGTACTGGCCGAGCCGCAATTGGTGGAGATCATGTATGATCAGGAAAACATTAAAGCCAGAGGGATTTATATACACGGCGACGGCGTAACGGTCAGCGAGGACAATGGTTACGCGTATATGTATATCCCCAAGACTCCTCAGACCCCGCAATATCAGGTGTTATCGGGTGACGTCGTGTTTCAAAACGTGCTCGCTGGGCAAGTGTTTGTCTCCGATTCCATCTATTTGACCGAACTAACGGACCCGGCGATTACGTACACGCTGGATTGGGGCCAAGTTTATCTGGAAAAGTACAGCGACATCGACACGACCTGCTCCTATAACAAGGCGGAGAAACTGCTGAGCTTCAGCCTGAAAAATATCAGCACCAAGGGCAACATCATCAATGTGAAGCTCCGTTGGTGGGCATTTCCCAAAACGTTCGATAAAGGCACGGTCGGCAGCAAACGTGTCGTGATGACTTAATTCCCGATTCGGCACTTTTTGTACATAGACTAGGAGGTTAATCTCATGTCTGACGGGCAATTGAAAGCCTTTGAACGAAATAACTATTTTTACGGGAAGCTGCTGACCGTCCGGGACTTCCAAACCGAGCAGGATTATTTCAACGAGAAACGGCAGCTGCTGAACCGGCTCGTCCACGGAGCGGGAATTGTGTGCGGACTTCATACGGAAATCGTCGACAACCGGGGCGTTCGTCTGGATCCGGGGGTAGCGATCGACGGTTGGGGCCGGGAAATTGTAGTGGGCCGGGAATTATTGAAGACCGATATACGGGAGCTTACCGGGTATCCGTTGGACGAGGAAGGACCTAAGACGCTGTATCTTAGTCTGGAATACGACGAAACCGCCAAGGAGCCGGTACCGGCGCTTGTTAATGAATGCGGCTGCGAGGACATTACGGAGTCGAACCGGATCCTCGAATGCTATAAACTGACGTTGACGGTTACCCCTCCCGGATCGGAGCCGGGATGGTCCTCGTTGTGGAATGGAACGTCCGTTCTTTACCAAAAAGGCAAGCTCAAGCTGGAACGAACCGCACCCAGATGGGTCAAAGGAGAAGATGTATTCGAAGTCGTCATCAAGCTGACGACGCTTCAAACGATCGCCTCCGAGGAGGTATGGGAAGCGGAGGTTGCGGAAGAGCTGCCGGAAGATTTGATTTTGCTGCATTCGCAACCGATGCGGTTTGTCGTTTCCAATGCCGAAGAGGGGACCGTCATCGAGAATCGGTATGTGGTAAGGGCAGGTTCCGTTTCGGGACCTTATTCCATCGGCGGGAAGCTCCGCGTGTCCGGAAACGGAGGAACTGCGGAAGAGAAGCGGACGCCGTCCAACTCGGTTACGGTATTTACGGAGAAAGCAGTCAGCGAGAAAGCGGTCGAGCTTCATTTTGCGGAGCAAAAAAACGAGGACCTGGCGGGGGCAAAGAAGCCCGGCGTGCTTCTAGCCGCGTTGACGATCAACGAAGACGGGTTGATCACCCGGCTGAACGAGCTGGGACGGAGGTATGTGTATAACAATCCGCTGCTCGGGCGACTCGTCAAGTTCGAGGAGGATCGCATCGGAAAACTCCCGTTCCATGGCTTGTCGCATGGCGCCGAGGGTGAGGATCCGCTCAATGTGACCGATCTGCATGGACTGCTGGCCGATCCGCAATGGGTGGAAGTTTTTACGGAAGGGAATGACAGCATCCGGGCAAGACGATTCTCGTTCGAGGGAGCGGGGGTACAGGTCGATACGAACCCGGAAGCCGACGATCATGTCCGCGTCCGGATCTCCGGTGTCGCCCACGCCGATACGCATGAAGCGGGCGGTTCGGATCCGATCGATGTGACCAATCTGCAGGGAGTTTTGGCCGAACCGCAAAAGCTTGCCATTTATACGCAAGGCGACAACTATGTGGCGGCCCGCAAGCTTAGCTTCGCCGGGACCGGGATCAAGGTGGAGAAAGGTCCTTTCGGCAACGACCATATCCAAGTCTCGATCAACGGTGCGACTCCGCACGCCAAAAGCCACGAAGCCGGCGGTACCGATTCGATCAACGTCAAAAACCTCCCGGGGGTATTGGCCGAGCCTCAGAAAGTAAACGTAGGTTTTGCCGGGAACACCTATATCGCGAATGGCATCCGTTTTTCCGGTTCAGGCGCGACGGCGGTCATGAATAACGGATTCCTCCAAGTCGATATTACAGGCGGAGAGGCCCCGCTTGAGGGCATTGGAGCGGTTTCGGGAAGAGTGGCGTACACGAAGGTAGGTATTGGCGAAACCCGCATATCTCCCTACATTGAGATTCCATTTAAGGGGCCCGTTTCGATCCAAACCGCCCTGGAGTTCGATTTCACCGGAATCATCGGTTCCATTGTGGGAGCGGACGCCAATTTGTCCGTCATTTACGACTTGAACAAGAAGCATTTCAGAATCGTCCTGCAAGACGCGCATTATGAGAACAGCGGAGTTCGGGAGTTTAATTACACGGTACGTTATTGGATCATTCCGTCAGCTTCGTTCAACCCGGATGTAGAGGCAGAAGCGCCCGGCGTACCTTGGTACAAGGAATATGTGCTGAGCCGGATTTACATGACCGGCGGCGCGAGCCTGGAGCAGTTGAAGAGTTATCAGCTCTTATGGAATGCGGATCAACTGGAAGAGGTTTTGAAAGAGTTGGAAAATGAGGGCTACGTGAAGCGGGATGGCGACTATTTTTACCTCACTTTCTAAAAAGGAGGCGAACGTCCCATGGGAAGCCGGTACGATGCATCGGCAAGGGCGAATGAGCAGGAGCAAAGATCTTCCTCTGCAGGAAGGTCCGCCGTGTCGAGCTCCGGGGCGGGCCCCTCTCTCGTTCAAATGCAGCAGCTGGTGGGGAATCAGGCTATGCTGCGGCTGATTCAGCAGCGAATGAGCGAGAACGCAGCGGAAGCCCGTCGTTTTCAGGAGCTGCAGCGAAGCACTTCGTATGAGAGGGATCCGAACGTTTCGAGTATGCGAAACTTCTTGATCGATCAATACGAACAGTTGGTCCAGCATTATCCGGAAGACTATACGGGGAACATTTACTCCCAAGTGCTCCCGTCCTCCACGACCGAAGCGAATTACAACGCAGCCGCCGGCTATACGGCTCGGGATCCCGTGAATAACCGGACGCGGTGGGGGCTCCAGAGCAATCTGCTGCAGTATGGGATCGAGCACGGGTATGAGGAGCTTGCGGCCCGGGCCGAAGGCAGCACGGAATTTTCGTATCAAATCCACGTCGCCGCCTTCGATTTTGCGAATGGTGTCCCCGCCATCGGGCGCTTGCCCTGGGCGCTGCTCACCCATGTGAATGTTCCTGCACTGGGGGAAACGATCGGAGATGTGATTTATATGCCGCAGGCGATGGCAGCAGGGATAGAGGCGGGACTAAATCAACTGGCGCTTGATCCGTTGAATAGCGAGGCCGCCAATGCGGCCTTCAACTCGGCTTATGCCGCGGTTATAAGTCAAAAGTACGATGTTGGCGGAGAGCTTATCAATTGGACCATCGAAACGACCAACTCGCCTCACGGTGAATCCGCTCTTCCTTGGTACGGCAAGGTGCTCCGGAACGGATTGGATGTAATCAGCTTCATGACGTATCCTTTATACGACTAATGAGTAAGGGGCTGTGCCGTTATGGGAAGCCAGTACGAACAGGTGGCTAGAACGGGTCGGCAACGGAATGCCGAAGAGTCGTCCCGAGCCGGGATGAACGGATCGGATCGTGCCCATGTTCCGATCGTGCAGATGCAGCAAAGAATCGGTAATCAAGCCATGCAGCAGCTGATCCAAAATCGGATCGATACCAATGCCGCCCAGACGGCTCAGGGGAGCCCCGCCCGATTTGGCCCGTATGCCCCGCAAACTTACGGCCAGCTGCTTTCCATCAGCCTGACGCTTGCGAACGATTTGCGCCGGCAGCTGGATGAAGTAGAGGAAGGCGCCCCGATTCGCGCCGAATGTGAAGAATGGCTGAACGGCATTCAGCTGCTGCAGCCCTATTTGCTGGGCCGGAGAGAGGAACCGATAGACTCCATAACGGCGAGCCAAGCCGCGGCTTGGTACGAGGAACTGCTCCGGCTCCGAACGAATCTTCAAGCTTATAAGCGTGAACGCATTGAACGAAATCTGGAGTCCGCCAAGAACGCGCTCGCTCAGGCGGGAACTCGTCTTCTTGAGCAGCGGGATGCTATGCGCGACCAGATGCGAAGCGCCTTCTTAAGCGGCGACGAGAATGCGATTGCCCAAGCGGCCAACTATATCGGTACGGCCACGGACATTGGGTTAGGCGTACAAGAGCTGGCTCGCAATATGGCGGAGGCGATCGCGGAGGCGCGCGGGGGAACGATCCCGGCGGTATCCCGCTACACCGAAATGATCAGCGTGATCAACAAAACACTGGCTGCGGCTAACATGATGTATAGCTTGGCGAATATTCAAGGTCCGACCGAGCTGGTGACCGCGGCTAACGGGATCAACGCGATGGCCGGTGTATTCAGCTCGGGCGGAACGCTGATTGGACTGTCCGCCCATATGGGACTTTACGCCAACCTGTATTTGGTCCCGCTCACTCAAGCGATTTTGACCCATGTGACCGCTATTTTGTCACGGCATTTGCATGAGCTGAATGTGGTTTCCGCGCATACCGGGTTCCCGCTCGAGATGAGCAGCGAGCCCGGCGGCTGGCCGATGTTTCATTTCATGAAGCGGGTGATGCGGGACGGGGTAGTGCCCAATCCGGTTCCCGAGGATGTGGCGGATTATTTGATTGACCAGCGAGAGATGCTGGAGAAGGGCGCCGGTTCAGCCGTGCCGACTACCGGGATGCTTTTTTGGAGAAGCCTGGACGAGGCCTCTATCGGACAGTGGGTGTTGGCGAACCGGCAGGCCCTCTGGTCTATGTTTTACGGCAGTATGCCTGTACCGAGGTAGGGGTGAAACCCCGCTACATTCCAATCGAGTTGTACACGCCAACAAACTTGCCTCAACGCCAAAGGACCCCTGCGAGCGCTCTTGCTCCAGAGGTTCTTCTTGCTTTTAGGCCAACCTCACTTCGAGGGGAAAATCCGGGGGTCCCCGCAAAGGGGCTTCGCCGAGGAGTATGCTTCGAAGGTCAACCTCACTTTGTGGGGAAGTTTTGTGTTATAATGGGGAGTAATGGATATGGGCAAGTTTGGAGGGTAAGGAATGTATCTAAAACGGTTGGAGCTGGCGGGGTTCAAGTCGTTCGCCGATAAGACCGAGCTGGAGTTCGTGCAAGGCATTACCGCCGTTGTCGGACCGAACGGCAGCGGGAAGAGCAACATCTCCGATTCCATCCGTTGGGTGCTGGGCGAGCAGAGCGCCCGGTCGCTGCGCGGCGGCAAGATGGAGGACATTATCTTCGCGGGAAGCGACAGCCGCAAAGCGGTGAATTACGGGGAAGTGTCGCTTACGCTGGACAATGCGGATCAAGCGCTGCCGCTCGATTTTAACGAAGTGACGGTCACCCGGCGCATTCATCGCAGCGGGGACAGCGAATATTTTATTAACAAGCAAGCTTGCCGACTGAAAGATATTACCGAACTGTTCATGGATACCGGGATCGGGAAGGAAGCGTATTCGATTATCGGGCAGGGCCGGATCGAGGAAATCTTAAGTACGCGTTCCGAGGATCGCCGCGGCATTTTCGAGGAAGCTTCGGGCATCGTGAAGTACAAGTCGCGCAAACGCGAGGCGGAGAAGAAGCTCGGGGAGACGGAGCAAAATTTGCTGCGGATTCACGATCTCGTGTCCGAGCTGGAGGATCAACTCGACCCCCTGCGCACCCAGTCCGAGAAGGCTGTGCTGTACAAACAGCTCAAGGAGCAGCTGAAGACGGGCGAAGTGTCGATGTACGTGCATCAGATCGAGTCGATCCACCGGACGTGGACCGAGGAGAGCGAGAAGCTGAAGGCGTTGCAGAAGCAGGAGCTGGAGCTGGCGAGCGTCGTGAGCCTGCATGACGCGCAGCTCGAGAAGGACCGGCTAGCCATCCGCAAGCTGGAGGAGGAGATCGAGCAGCTCCACGAGACGATCCTCCGCCTGAGCGAGGAATATGAGAAGTGCGAAGGCCAGGGTGAGGTGCTGAAAGAGCGGACCGCGAACTTGGCGCGCAACCGGGCTCAGCTGGAACAGACGGTGAACCAGCAAGCCGAGCGGATCGCGGAGAAGGAAGCGGAGCTCACGGCCTACCGGGACAAGCAGGCGGTGCTGGCCGAGCGGCTGACCGAGCTGGCCGGGACGCTATCCGCGGAGGAAGACCGTCTCCTCGGCGTAGCGGGAGGCGTGAGCAGCGAGACGGAGGAGCGCCTGAAGGCGGAGCTGCTCGACACGCTGAACCAGATGGCGCAATACCGCAACGAAATCCGGTTCGCCGATCAGCATCTGGAATCGCTCGACCGCCGGATGGAGCGGATGGGCGAGGACGAGGCCAAGTGGACCTCGGCGCTTGCGACGCTGACGGAGCGCCGCGAGACGCTCGTGCAGCACGAGCAGGAGCTGGCGCGCCAGCTCGATGAGAGCCGCGATCAGTATGTGGCGCTGAGCCAGGAGCTGAAGGCGAAGCAGGACCTCCTCGGCGAGATGCAGGGGATGGTGCGCAAGTGGGAGCAGAAGATCGACGCGCTCGTCTCGCGCCGGGATACGATGCGGGAGCTGCAGAACGATTACGACGGGTTCGCCCACGGCGTCAAGGAAGTGCTGAAGGCCAAAAATCGATCCGACGGGCTGCGGGGCATCCACGGAGCGATCGCGGAGCTGGTCCATGTGCCGGCCGAGGTGGAGCTCGCGATCGAGACCGCGCTCGGTGCAGCGATGCAGAACATCGTCGTCGAGAACGAAGCGTTGGGCCGGGAAGCCATTGCGTTCCTGAAGCGCAAGCAGTTCGGGCGCGCCACCTTCCTTCCGCTCGATGTCATCCGGGGCCGGTCGATAGCCGACCATGACCGGGCGAGCATCACCAAGCTGGACGGCTATGTCGGCATCGCCGTCGACCTGATCCGGTTCTCCGACACGTACAGCTCGATCATGAGCAGCTTGCTCGGCCACGTCGTGATCGCCAAGTCGCTCGAGGACGCGAATCGCATCGCCGCCCGTTGCCAGTATCGGTACCGCGTCGTCACGCTTGAGGGCGACGTCGTCAACCCGGGCGGCTCGATGACGGGGGGCAGCCTGCAGAAGAAGACGACGAGTCTCCTCGGCCGTCAGCGCCAAATCGAGGAGATGGATCGCGAGGTTGCCTCCGCGGAGCGCCAGCTGGAGGAGCTGCGCGGGAAATGGGATCAACTGCGGCGCGATATGGCCCAAGGCGGCGAGGCGTTGGAAGCGCTTCGGGCGCTCGGCGAAAAGCAGCGGCTCGAGGAGCAGCAGATCCGCTCGGAATTGAGCGGTCTGCAGACCGAGCTGAAAAACGCCGAAGACCATGTGGCGTTATATTCGCAGGACCGCGGCTCGCTCTCCGGCGAGCAGCGGGAGCATACGGCGAAGCGCAAGCTGGCCGCCGAATCGCTCACCCTCGCAGAGCAGCGGGAGGTAGAGCTGCAGCAAGCGATCCGCGAGGCGGAGCTGGCGCGCAAGGAGAAGGAGCTGGCCAAGGAGGAGCTGCAATCTCAGCTGACGACCTTGAAAGTCAGCGTAGCTTCGACGACGCAGGAGAAACAGTCGCTGGACAGCCAGATCGTCCGATTCCAGGAAGATCTGGACGCGCTGCTGCGCGAACACGGCGTCAACGAGCGCATGCTGCAGCAGATGGACGAGGACGCGCGAACGAACGAGCAAATGACCGTGCAGCAGATCGAGCAGCTGAACGACTTGCGCATCAAGAAATCGAGCTCGACCGAGCAGATCGAGTTCAAGCGGGCCGAGCGGTCGCGCAGCCAACTCCAGCTCGATCTGGAGGAGAGCAAGACGCGGGAGCAGCGGCTGCAGCTGAAGCACGTCGAGGATCAAATCCGGCAGACCGACATCCGGGTCAACCGTCTCGACGTGGAGCTCGAGAACTTGCTCAAGAAGCTCGGCGAAGATTATGAAATGAGCTATGAGCTGGCGAAGGAGCGGTATCCCGTGCCGGAGGATATCGCCGGGACGCAGAATCAAGTGCGCGATCTGAAGCGCCAAATCGCCTCGCTCGGCGACGTGAACTTGGGCGCGATCGAGGAGTTCCAGCGGGTCAGCGAGCGCTATGAGTTCCTCGCGGGGCAAAAGCGCGACCTCATCGAGGCCAAAACGACGCTGTACCAAGTGATCCGCGAGATGGACGACGAAATGTCCAAGCGGTTCCGGACGACGTTCGAGGCGATTCGCGAGCAGTTCGTCGTCGTGTTCGCCAAGCTGTTCGGCGGGGGCCGGGCGGACTTGATCTTGTCGGAGCCGTCCCAGCTGCTCGAGACCGGCATCGAGATCGTGGCGCAGCCGCCCGGGAAGAAGCTGCAAAATCTCCAGCTGTTGTCCGGGGGAGAGCGGGCGCTCACCGCCATGGCGCTGTTGTTCTCGATCCTGCGGGTGAAGCCCGTGCCGTTCTGCGTGCTCGACGAGGTCGAGGCGGCGCTGGACGAGGCGAACGTGTCCCGTTTCGCCGACTACTTGCGCGAGTTCAGCGGCGAGACGCAGTTCATCGTCGTGACCCACCGCAAGGGCACGATGGAATCCGCCGACGTTCTGTACGGTGTGACGATGGAGGAAGGCGGCGTATCCAAGCTCGTCTCCGTCCGGTTGGACGAGGAAAGCGCGATCTCCGCATAAGCTAGTTCACGTGAAGTTATTATCCAGTTGGAGGATCAATCCGGATGAGTTTTTTCAAAAAGCTGCGCGAGAGCATCTCGAGCAAAACCGAAGCGGTGACGCAAAAGTTCAAGGAAGGCTTGTCTAAGACGCGGTCCGCGTTCGTCGAGAAAGTCGAGGACCTCATTACGCGCCGCAAAAAAATCGACGAAGAGTTTTATGAGGAGCTGGAGGAAATATTGATCGGCGCGGACGTCGGGGTGAATACCGTCGTCAAGCTGATCGAAGAGCTGCGGGCGGAAGTCCGCAAGCGCAAGATCGAGCAGCCGGCCGAGCTGCAGCCGATCTTGTCCGAGAAGCTGGTCGGGCTGCTCAAGGACGACCAGAGCTCCGAGCTGCGCCTGGCGGAGAGCGGCTTGACCGTCATCCTGTTCGTCGGCGTGAACGGAGTCGGCAAGACGACGACGATCGGCAAGCTCGCACACCGGTACAAGCAGCAGGGCAAACACGTATTGTTGGCCGCGGGAGATACGTTCCGCGCCGCGGCCATCGATCAGCTGGAAGTTTGGGGGAAGCGGGTCGGCGTTGACGTCATCAAGCAGCAGCCCGGCTCCGATCCGGCCGCCGTCATGTTCGACGCCATTCAGGCGGCGAAGACGCGGAAGGCGGACATCCTGCTGTGCGACACGGCAGGCCGGCTGCAGAACAAGGCCAACCTGATGGACGAGCTGAACAAAATTTACCGCGTCATCGGCCGGGAGATTCCCGACGCTCCGCATGAAGTGCTGCTCGTCATCGACGCGACGACGGGGCAGAACGCCCTAAGCCAAGCGAAGCTGTTCGGCGAGAAGACCGGCGTCACCGGCCTCGTGCTGACGAAGCTGGACAGCACGGCCAAGGGCGGTATCGTCATCGCGATTCGCCAGGAGCTGTCGCTGCCGGTCAAGCTCGTCGGGCTGGGCGAGAAGATGGACGATCTGCAGGATTTCGATTCCGATCAGTTCGTGCATGCGCTGTTCGCGGGGCTGATCGCCGCCGAGACGAACGAGGAATAACCGAGTCATGAAGGGGCTGCCACGCTTGGTGCAGTCCCTTTTTCTCATTGTAGCCGGGGGTGTTGAAAGATGGAGCTTTCCAGAGAGGTCGTTAAGGCATTTCGTCTGAGCGGAGAGTTGGTACCGCTGGAGGGCGGACAGCATACATCGGTTAGAATAGGTCAAGGCGTATTAAAACCTGTGGAAGATGCCCGGCATGTCGAATGGTTGCTGACTAGGATGGATGAATTGAATCCTGAGGGCTATCGAGTATCGAAACCTATTCGGAGTAAATCCGGGACGTTCGTCCATCAAGGTTGGGCTTGCTCGCATTATGAGGAAGGACAGCACGTAAGCGGCCGAATCGAAGAGAAGCTTCAAGTATCGAGGTTGTTTCACCGTGATCTGGCGTCGGTTCCGGTTCAAGGTTTTCCGCATCCGGACAATCCTTGGGCTCAAGGACACCGCATTGCGTGGCAACTGGAACGATTACCGAAGGAGATGCCCGATGAAATCCATGAGGTGATTGTGCCCCTGCTTCAAAGGGTAAGCCTGAAACGAACTTATACGATGCAGATCGTTCATGGTGATTTGGCGGGTAACATCCTGTTTGATCCACAGCTCAGTCCGCTGATAATTGATTTTTCCCCTACGGTAGCCCCGGTAGAGTATGCGGAAGCCATTTTAGTTTGCGATTGTATCGCCTGGCAGGGTTGCCAAGCGGCGGAGTTAGGCTTGCTTCCCGATACCCAGCTATACAGGGAGATGATCGTAAGGGCAGTTGTTTTCCGTTTGTCGGTGGCTGCACTTTTTTCGAAATGGGATGCTAATTCTTTTAACGGTGAGGTGCAAGCGTTTAAGCCGATTCTGGAGTCGATCCGGTAGGCTGTCAACGAACTTTACTTGACAATAGGCAACGAACCCGGTATTATGATCTAGGTTGAAGTTGTAAAGTGTTTTTCCTTTACAGAGGAGTGAACACGAATGACGGAAGAACGACAGCTCGAGAAGACGAACCGCATTAACCTGCTGTTTGACTTTTACGGACAGCTGCTGACGGATAAGCAACGCACGTTCCTTTCTTTTTATTTTCACGAAGATTACTCGCTTGGCGAGATTGCAGCGAATTTCGAGATCAGCCGGCAGGCGGTCTATGAACATATCAAACGCGCGGAAGTCACGCTGGAGGAGCTGGAACAGAAGTTGCAGCTGCTGGCGAAGCACGAGGAGCGGGGGCGCATTGTCCGGCTCATCGAGCTTAAACTGGCCGAGGCTCCGGGCGACACGGGTCGCGAGTTGAACTCCCTGGTCCAACAATTGTACAATCTAGATTAGCAAGACGTGCAGGACTCCGAACCGAAATGGGGGTGCTCAGATGGCATTCGAAGGATTGTCGAACCGGCTGCAAAATGTGTTCAGCAAGCTGCGCAGCAAAGGCAAGCTGACGGAAGACGACGTCACCGAAGCGATGCGCGAGGTACGGCTCGCCCTGCTGGAGGCCGACGTCAACTTCAAAGTAGTGAAAGATTTCGTGGCCAGGGTGAAAGAGAAGGCGATCGGCACGGAAGTGTTGAAGAGCTTCACGCCGGGCATGGCCGTGATCGACATCGTGAATAAGGAAATGACCGCGCTTATGGGCGGCACGCAGGCGAAGCTCGCCCGGGCGAACAAGCCTCCGACCGTCGTCATGATGGTGGGCTTGCAAGGGGCAGGGAAGACGACCTCCTCCGGGAAGCTCGCCAAGCTGCTGCTGAAGCAAAATCACCGGCCGCTGCTTGTCGCGTGCGACATTTACCGTCCTGCGGCGATCAAGCAGCTGCAGATTCTGGGTGAACAAGTCAAGGCACCGGTGTTCACACTCGGCGACCAAGTAAGCCCGGTGGAGATCGCGCGGGCGGGTCTCGAGCACGCCCGCGAGCATGGGCATGACTATGTGATCATCGATACGGCCGGCCGTCTCCACATCGACGAACAACTGATGGAAGAGCTGAGCAACATTCAGCAGGTGACGAAGCCGGACGAGATTCTGCTCGTCGTCGATGCGATGACCGGGCAGGAAGCCGCGAACGTCGCCCAGAGCTTCAACGAACGGCTCACATTGACCGGCGTCGTGCTCACTAAGCTGGACAGCGACACCCGGGGCGGGGCGGCACTCTCCGTCAAGTCGGTGACCGGATGCCCGATCAAGTTCGCCACCTTGGGCGAAAAGATCGACGCGCTCGAACCGTTTTATCCGGACCGGATGGCTTCGCGGATTCTCGGGATGGGCGACATGCTTTCGCTGATCGAGAAAGCCCAGACGACGATCGACGCCGAGAAGGCCGCCGAGATGGAGCGCAAGATGCGCACGGCGGAATTCACATTCGAGGATTTCCTGGAGCAGATGGAACAAGTCAAGAAGATGGGTCCAATCGACCAGATTCTAGACATGCTGCCCGGCGCGAACAAGATGAAGGGCTTGAAGGACGTCAAGGTCGACGACAAGCAGATGGGTCGCGTCGTGGCGATCGTGAAGTCGATGACGAAGGAAGAGAAGAAGAAGCCCGAGCTGCTGAACGCGAGCCGCCGCAAGCGGATCGCCGCCGGCAGCGGGACGACGCTCCAGGATGTGAACCGGCTCATCAAGCAGTTCGACGACATGCGGAAGATGATGAAGCAGTTCTCCTCCATGATGGGGCCGAAAGGCCCTAAGGGCGGCATGAAGGGCAAGTTCGGCATGGGCAAGCCGGGCAAAGGGTTCAAGTTCCCGTTCGGTTGATGTTTGTGGGAGATGTGTTTTTGAGGAAATTCTATTAGGAGGTGAATCAACATGGCAGTTCGTATTCGTTTGAAGCGGATGGGTGCGCACAAAGCGCCTTTCTATCGTGTGGTTGTATCGGATTCCCGTTCCCCGCGCGATGGACGTTTTATTGAAGAAATCGGCACATACAACCCGGTGGCAACGCCGGCTGTAGTTAGCCTGGACGAAGAAAAAGCATTGAAATGGCTGCAAAACGGTGCACAAGCATCCGATACCGTGCGCAACCTGTTCAGCAAAGCCGGCATCATGACCAAATTCCACGAGAGCAAGCTTCAGAAGTAATCCGTTCGATCGGAGGCAATCCTCATGAAAGACCTTATCACGGTATTGGCTAAGGCTTTGGTGGATCATCCGGAAGATGTGATCGTGAATGTGGTGGACGAGAAGGACGAGACGATTTACCGGCTGGCCGTGCACCCGTCCGACGTGGGCAAGGTCATCGGCAAGCAGGGACGCATCGCCAAAGCGCTGCGTACCGTCGTCACTTCGGCTGCCGTGAAAGAACCGAAGCGGGTTTCGGTTGAAATTGTTTCCTAGCGCCGCAAGACGCCGGGACATGCATAGACCGCCGCTCGGACAGGCAAACTTCACAGAGGAAGGGTTAGGAACGTGTACCGCGCCTAACCCTTTTTTCTGGTATATACACGGTTGGGAAACCGCAATAAGCTGGGTTGGAGGGACTTGCCTTGGAAACGAAATGGTTCAATGTGGGCAAAGTGGCGAATACGCACGGCATTCGAGGAGAACTGAAAATCATCCCGCAAACGGACTTCCCGGAAGAGCGATTCTCCAAAGGGAGCCGGCTCACGCTGATCGACGCTTCGAATCAGGAAAAGGTGCCGGTGGAAGTGGAAACCGCGCGGCTACATAAGAACGCATACATCGTTAAGCTCAAAGCTTACGACCACATAAATGATGTAGAAAAATACAAGGGCTGGGCGCTCAAAATCCATCAAGACCAGTTGGCCGAGCTGGAAGAGGACGAGTACTACCACCATGAAATCGTAGGGTGCGAAGTTGTGACGGATGAAGGCGAAACGCTGGGCACCATATCGGAGATTTTAACGCCGGGCGCGAACCATGTGTGGGTCGTAAACCGGCCGAAAGGGAAGCCGCTGCTGCTGCCGGTCATCGACGATGTGATCTTGAACGTGGATGTCGAGGCCAAGCGCATTCGCGTACACATGATGGAAGGCTTGGACGTATGAGAATCGACGTGCTGACGTTGTTCCCCGAAATGTTCGAGGCCGTTTTCCAGGCGAGCATACTGGGCAAGGCTAGGGAGAAAGGCCTCGTCTCGCTCGGCGCAATCAATTTCCGCGATTACGCCGAGAACAAGCACAATACGGTGGACGACTATCCGTACGGGGGCGGAGGCGGCATGGTGCTGAAGCCCGATCCGATCTTCCGGGCCGTAGAAGCGCTCGCCGTGGAGCCGGAGGCTGCGAAACCGCGCGTCATCCTGCTGTGCCCGCAAGGGGAGCGCTATACGCAACGCAAGGCAGAGGAACTGAGCCAAGCCGAGCACCTCGTGTTCATCTGCGGCCATTACGAAGGCTATGACGAGCGCATCCGCGAGCACCTCGTGACGGACGAGCTGTCGATCGGGGATTACGTGCTGACTGGCGGCGAAATTCCCGCGATGGCGATCATCGACAGCGTCGTACGGCTCCTGCCGGGCGTGCTGGGCAATGAGCAGTCGGCGGTTACGGATTCGTTCAGCACCGGACTGCTGGAATATCCGCATTACACGCGTCCCGCCGATTTCCGCGGCTGGACGGTGCCGGAGGTGCTCATCTCGGGCCACCATGGCAATATCGAGAAGTGGCGGCGTCAGCAGGCTTTGGCCCGGACTTGGAAGCGGCGTCCCGACTTGCTCGAATCCGCAGCTTTAACGAAGGAAGACCGGGAATGGCTGGCCAAGCTGGAGAGCGAGAACAATCACGAGACATAGCTTGTAATCGCCTAGCGTTTGTGGTAAAATTTCATCTGTTGCAGTTTTCAGATCGGTGGTCCGCTGCTCGTAATGACAGAGCGACATAGGTTCGCTCTTGGAACGCGTACGAACACCTGAGTGGAAGGAGGAAGTCCTATGAATCTTGTTCAAGCCATTACACAAGAACAACTCCGCAAAGATCTTCCCAGCTTTCGTCCCGGCGATACTTTGAAAGTACACGTAAAAGTTATCGAGGGTTCCCGCGAGCGTATTCAGATTTTTGAAGGTGTTGTCATCTCCCGTCGTGGAGGCGGCATCAGCGAAACGTTTACGGTGCGTAAAGTATCGTATGGCGTAGGAGTGGAAAGAACATTCCCGGTGCATTCGCCGAAGATCGATAAGATCGATGTGGCTCGCCGCGGTAAAGTTCGTCGCGCCAAGCTGTACTACTTGCGCGGCCTACGCGGTAAAGCAGCGAGAATCAAAGAAATTCGATAAGAGATCGGGAGGGGGCTTGGATACAAGTCCCCTTTTGCGTCATTTTGGGGAAACCGGTAGAACCGTTACATAGAAGGAATGGTGGCTGTATGGATAACGAAGCGAACAAATCGCGTCCGGATACGGACGAGCCTCGCGACGAACGGTCGGAGGCGCAAGTCGAAGCAAGTCCGTCGCTCGCAGCGTCGACGACCCCGGATGAGCCTAGGGAGACGACGGAGAAAACGGTTATACATACCAAGAACAGTGCCAAGAACGAAGCGTGGGAATGGGCCAAAGCGCTGCTGATCGCGCTCGGGCTCGTGTTCGTCATACGCTGGTTCATCTTCGCGCCGTTTATCGTGGACGGGCAGTCGATGGAGCCGAACTTCGAGAACGGCGAGCGGATCATCGTGAACAAAATTTTGTACTCGGTGCGGGAGCCGAAGCGCGGCGAGGTGCTTGTGTTCCATGCGACGGAGGAAAAAGATTTTATCAAGCGGGTCATTGCGCTTCCGGGAGAAACCGTACGCGTGCAAGGCGACAAAGTGTACGTCAACGGCGAGCTGCTGGACGAGCCGTATCTGAAGGAAGCGGTGGATAAAGCCCACGCGGCAGGGAGAAATTATAACAACACCGATTTCCCGGAAACGAAAATTCCGGAAGGCAGCGTCTTTGTCATGGGCGATAACCGGCCGAACAGCACGGATAGCCGGTTCAAAACCGTCGGTCCGGTGGATTTGGAGAAGGTGGTCGGACGGGCGGACGTCATTTTCTGGCCGGCGTCGAAGATTCGCCTGATCCACTAGCAAGTTGAGGTGAAAAATGACTATTCAATGGTTCCCGGGGCACATGACCCGGGCGAAACGGCAAATTCAAGAAAAGCTCAAGCTGATCGACATCGCAATCGAGCTGCTCGATGCACGTGTGCCGCTGTCGAGCCGCAATCCGATGGTGGATGAAATTTTGCAGCAAAAACCGAAGCTCGTCGTGCTGAACAAGTCGGATCTAGCCGATCCGGCGGTGACGAAGGAATGGGTGGCGTATTTCGCGGATCGGGGCATCGACGCCTTGCCGATGGACGCGACGACAGGCTTCGGGGTGAAGGAAATTCCCGAGCGGGCGAAGGTCGTGCTGAAGGAAAAGATCGACAGGCAAATCAGCAAAGGGTTGAACCCGCGGGCGATTCGGGCCCTGATCGTGGGCATTCCCAATGTCGGCAAATCCACGCTCATCAACCGGATGGCGGGACGCAACATCGCGGCGACCGGGGACAAGCCGGGCGTGACGAAAGGCCAGCAGTGGATTAAGACCGGCGGCGGTATCGAGCTGCTGGATACACCGGGCATTTTGTGGCCCAAGTTCGAGGACCAGATGGTCGGCTACCGCCTGGCGATGATCGGCTCGATCAAGGACCAGCTGCTCGGGCTGGAGGATGTCGCGTACCAAGCGGTTCGCTACATGCTGAAGGAATACGGGAACGAGCTGAAGGAGCGCTACGACCTGGAGTCGGTTCCGGCCTACAGCGACGAGCTGGAGGCGAATGACGTCGTAGACGTGATGGAGCAGATCGGCCGCCGGCGCGGCTGCTTGCAGAGCGGGGGCGGCGTGAATCTCGAGAAGGCGGCGATGGTTATTTTGCGCGATTTGCGCGGAGGCAAGCTGGGCCGGATCAGTCTGGAACGGCCGGAAGCGGGAACGGGAAGCACCTGAACCGATTTACAGGATGGAGCATCAGTCGCTTATTGGGCGCTGAAGCTTCTCCGGATCGGGGAAAGTGCTTTTTTTCATGGACGAGAACCCGTACAATGGAGAGATAGAGGCTTACAGCTAGATAAGCTGGGAGGGAATACATAGATGTTGGATTATGAGAGAGATTTGTGGGCGCGGGGCTTGCAGCACGTGGCAGGCATCGACGAGGTCGGGCGCGGCTGCTTGTTCGGAGATGTCGTCGCAGCCGCGGTCGTGCTCCCGGCGGGACTCGTCATCGAAGGGATCGACGACTCCAAGAAGCTGAGCGAGAAGCGCAGGGAAGAGCTGTACGAAGCGATACTGGAAAGTGCTGTAGCGATCGGCGTAGGGCAAGTTGATGCGGAGACGATCGATACGATCAACATTAAGCAAGCGGCGAGACTAGCCATGAAACAGGCGCTCGAGCAAGTGGCGGGCACGGTGACGCCCGAATATTTGCTCATCGATGCGGAGAAGGTGGACAGCAAGCTTCCCCAGCTCGCGATCATTCATGGGGATGCGCTCAGCCAATCGATCGCGGCGGCTTCGATTGTAGCGAAGGTGACCCGAGACCGCATGTGCCGGCATTGGGATCTCGATTACCCGGAATATGGGATCGCGGTCCATAAAGGATATGCGACGAAACAGCATCGCGAGGCGATTACGGAATACGGGCCGAGTCCTCTACACCGGAAATCGTTTCTGGGGAAGATTTTGAACGTGCAGCAGGAGTTGTTCTGAATAGGCTGTTGAAGAGGGCCGCTTTAGCCGATACATAGATACATAGATGGAACCGCATGGGGTTGAACGGAGGAGGGACGCCCGTGAGTATGCAGATTGGCCAAATGCTGCGAGGCCTGATGGGGGATGTGCAAGCAGGCGATGCCAAGTCGCTCGAGCTGAAGGTCGGTCAAGTTGTCAAAGGGATGGTGCTGCAGCTCATCAGCGATCAGGAAGCGCTCGTCAATATCGGGGGCGTGCATGTCCGGGCGAAGCTGGAGACGCCTTTGCAGCAAGGGCAAGTGACGCTCTTGCAGGTGCAGCCGAACGGGGGCGGCAATCAATTGATTTTGAAGCCGGTCGTGTCGCCTGAGGCGGCTTTGTCCGACGAGACGTTGGGCGATCTCGTGAAGGGGTTGGGGCTGAAGGATCAGCCGGCTTCGCGCGAGCTGGTGAAGACGATGCAGCAGTCCGGCGTACAGCTGACTCGGGGGAATGTCCTGCAGCTGCAGAATGTCCTGGAGCAGCTGCCGGCAGGTGCGAAGCCGGAGCAATGGACGGAAGCGGCGATCGTGGCAATGAAGCGTCAGCTCCCGGTCACCGTCGGCACGGTTCGCGCGCTGCAGCAGGTCATGTTCGGACCGCCGTTCCACCAGGAGCTGGCAGAGCTGACGGACCGGCTCGCGGAGGCGCTGCAGCCGTCGCGCGCGGCCGAGCTGCCGCCCGCGGTCCGCGAGGCGGCCGGCAAGCTGCAGGCGCTGCTCGGCGGCCTCGCGGGCGACGCGCGCAGCGCCGCCGCCGGCGCCGCCGCGGACGCGGCGCCCGAGGCGCCTGCGCCGGGCGCGCCCGCGGCCTCGCGCGGCAGCGCGGGCCCCGCGCCCGGCGCAGGCGCGAGCGCGCCACCGCGCGAGGCGCGGCCGGGCGAGCCGCCCGCGCGCGCGCCGCTGGCCGCGCCGCCGGCGGGCCCGGGCGCCGCGCCAGCGGGCGGCGCCGGCGGCGCGCGCGCGCTCGGCCGCGCGGCGGACGCGCCAGCGCCAGCGCCCGCGGCCGCGCCTGTCGCGCCGAGCGCGGCAAGCGCCGGCGACGCGGTGCGGCCCGCGGCGGCGGGCGCGTCCGCGCCGCGCGGCGGCGAGTCGCCGGCGCCCGCGGGCGATGCCCGCGCGAGCGGCGCTGCGGCGCCGCAGCGGCCGGCCGAGCGCCTGGGCGGCGCGGCCGCGGACTGGATCCCCCGGCTGCTGAGAGCCGTCGGGGTGGAGCACGAGCATACCGTCGCGAAGAGCTTGCTCCACGACGGCGGCGAGGCCAAGACGCGCGTCGTAGTAGCCGGGACGGAGATCCTCCTCCCGGGAGGGCCGCTCGACGCGCCGGAATCCCCAGCTGCCGACAATGCGGCGCAGAAGGCGTCGGCCGAGTCGCTGAAGAGCGTGCTGCTGCAGCTTTCGGACGCGGACGGGGTGCCGCCCGCGCTCAAGGAGCAGGTCCAGCAGGCGCTGCAGCACGTCACCGGCCAGCAACTGCTGCTCACCCCGGACAGGGGAGCCGTTATGTCGCACATTACGTTGTTCGTGCCGTTCTACAACGGGGCCGGCCAACAAACGGCCTCGATCCATATCCAATCGCGCAAGGGCAAGAAGGGCGAGATCGATGCGCACAACTGCCGGTTGCTGTTCGATCTTCGCATGCAGGCGATCGGCGATACGCTCGTCGATGTGCAAGTGTATGACCGGAAGGTGCAGCTGCAGGTGCATAACGATCATCCGTTTATGCTTGGCCTCCTCGACACGTACCGGGAGGAGATCGAGGCCGCACTCGTCCAGTCCGGCTATTCGCTCGTGACGCTGCGCTGCGCGCCGTTTCCCGAGCTGCAGCCGCAACCGTTGACCGGGACAGGAGAGAGCGAAGGTGCGCCGTCAGCCGCTCCACGATCGGCTGGAGCCGCTGCGTACCATGTGAAGCCTTACCGAGGGGTGGATTTTCGCGTATGAAGGAACCGAACCCATCCGCTCCCAAGAAGGCGGTGGCGCTGAAGTATGCGCCCGAGAAGCACGCTTCGCCGGTCATCGTCGCGAAGGGCAGGGGGGCGATTGCCGATGAGATTATCAAGCGAGCGAAGGAGCATGGCGTTCCGCTCCAGGAGGATCCGTCCCTCGTAGAGGTGCTGTCGAAGCTGGACCTGAACCAGGAAATTCCTCCTGAACTGTACCAGCTCGTAGCGGAAGTGCTCAGCTTCATCTACCGATCGGACCAACGTGCGAGACATTGGAGGGAGCCTTAGAGATGACCTTAGACAATAGCTCGTCCTCCAACCGTCCATCCCGCCGAGAACTAGGGGCCCGTGGAGAGCAGCTGGCCGCGGACCACATGGAGCGGGTCGGTTACCGCATCGTCGCGCGCAATTGGCGTTGCCGGAGCGGAGAACTCGACCTCGTCGCCGATAATGGCGAGGTGCTCGCCTTCGTCGAGGTACGCTCGCGCACGAATACGGGCACCTTCGGAACCCCTCAGGAATCGGTCGACGCGCGCAAAATTCGGCAAGTCCGCGAAATTGCCCAAGTGTATTTGCACCAATCGAAATGGGACGGCAATACGCCGATTCGCTTCGATGTCATTTGCGCAACGTTCTCGCGAGACGGCAGCCTCGCCAGCCTGGATCATATCGAGAATGCGTTTTAATTGCCCCTAAGGGCCATGGTCGCCGCCGAATTGGCACGAAAACGTGCTAACTCCCCCCAATAGACCCTACCCCCACTTCTTATCCAACACCCGATACTGGATCGCTTCCGCAATATGCTCCGTCCGGATGCGCGAGCTATCGTCCAAGTCCGCGAGGGTGCGGGCGAGCTTCAAGATCCGGTCGTGCGCCCGGACGCTCAGGCCGAGCGCATCGAACGACTGCAGCAGCATCCGCTCTGCCTCGGCCGGAATCGCGCATACGTCCCGCAGCAGCCGGCCGGCGAGCTCGCCGTTGAACCGGACCGGCAAGCCCGCATAGCGGTGCGCCTGCCGCTCGAGCGCGACTAGCATTCGCTCCCGCATCTCCGCGGAGGACCAGCCGCTCGCGCTAGGCTCCGACAGTGTATGCAAGTCCACGCGCGGCACTTCCACATGCATATCGATGCGGTCCAACAGGGGACCGCTCAGCCGAGCGCGATAATTCTGTACCTTTAGCGGACTGCAAGTGCAGGCTACGCCGCCGGGATCGCTCCCGAAATAACCGCAAGGGCAAGGGTTCATGGAAGCAGCCATGATGAAATGAGCGGGGAAGGTGAAGACGGCCTTCGCCCGGCTAATCGTGACACGCCGGTCCTCCAGCGGCTGCCGCAGCGCCTCGAGCACATACCGGGGGAACTCCGGCATTTCGTCGAGGTAAAGCACACCCTTATGCGCCAGGCTGATCTCGCCCGGCTTCGGGATCGAACCGGCTCCGACCAGCCCTCCGGGCGAGATCGTATGATGAGGCGACCGGAACGGCCGGACGCGAATGAACTGGCTGCGGTCTACGATCGCGCCGGCCGCGCTGTAGATCTTCGTCACCTCAAGCGCCTCCTGGTCGGTGAGGGGAGGCAGGATCGACGGCAGCCGGCGGGCGAGCATCGTCTTGCCGGAGCCGGGCGGCCCGACGAGCAGGATGTTGTGCATGCCGGTGGCGGCGAGGAGCAAGGCGCGCTTCGCATGCTGCTGGCCGCTCACGTCGGCGAAGTCCTCGAGCCCGGCGTACTCCTCCCCCAAATCCTTAACCCCACGCCGGTTCACCGATTCACTCCCGCTCTTAATAGTCTCCCTATCTGCCCACGCCGCTAATTCCGTCCCTTCCCGCAGTTCATTCAGATGCGTGAGACCGATCACCTCGATGCCCTCGATGAGCCGGGCTTCGGGCGCATTCATGCGAGGCAGCATGACGTGCGTATACCCGCGTTTGCGGGCCGCCTCCACCATAGACAACACTCCTGGAATGGGCCGCAGGCTGCCGTCCAGCGCCAATTCCCCAGCCACTAGACATTTCTCCAACCCTGCCAAACGAATTTGCCCGCTTGTCCCAATCAATCCGACGGCAATCGCCAGGTCGAACGAAGCGCCTTCCTTGCGCATATCCGCGGGGGCGAGGTTGACCGTGATCCGCTCGAGCGGGAATTTATACTCGCAGTTTTTCAATGCCGCCCTCACGCGCTCCACCGATTCTCTCACCGCCGAGTCCGGCAGGCCGACGATCGTCATCTGCGGAAGACCGCTCATCAGATTGACTTCGACCTCGATCAAGTTTCCTTCTACGCCTTGCAGGCAAGCGCCCGTCACTTTTCCATACAACGTAAAAACACCTCTTCCTCATTTCGCATCATGACGGATTTCGACAATCCCTGAAGCGTTAATTTCGGAAAAAGGTGCTTCCTTTTGTTCCTATTCCTACTCTCTATTCGCCGCCGCAATCCAAATTCCTGCTCCTGCAACTAGTAAAATGGCCGGAATCAGGAAATACTGGTTACGGTTCCAAGCATAGCGATCGTTCGTGAAACTTTAACAAATCACCATGAAAAAAAGTAAGGAAAGTGTCGAAGAAAAGTGGTACAATAGATAAGGTTTTTTGTGCCAAGCCGGCACATAAAGGTTTATGTTTTGCAACAGCAAAGCTACTGTTTCGGCTTTACTGTTCCTTTACATTTCTGCAACATATTTGATAGGAGGATTCGAGAATGAATATCCATGAGTATCAAGGGAAAGAAGTCCTGAGACAATATGGGGTTGCCGTTCCGCAGGGCAAGGTGGCGTTCACAGTGGAAGAAGCTGTAGAAGCGGCCAAAGAGCTCGGAACTGCCGTTGTTGTCGTGAAGGCTCAAATCCATGCAGGCGGCCGCGGTAAAGCGGGCGGCGTCAAAGTTGCGAAAAATCTGGACGAGGTGCGCAAATACGCCAGCGAGATTCTGGGCAAGACGCTCGTGACGCATCAAACCGGCCCGGAAGGTAAGGAAGTAAAGCGACTGCTCATCGAGCAAGGCTGCGATATCAAGAAAGAATATTATATCGGGGTTGTCGTTGACCGCGGCACGGGTCGCGTCGTCATGATGGCTTCGGAAGAAGGCGGCACGGAGATTGAAGAGGTCGCTGCACATACGCCTGAGAAAATTTTCAAAGAAGTAATCGACCCGGCTGTCGGCCTGCAACCGTTCCAAGCGCGCAAGCTGGCGTACGCCATCAACATCCCGAATGAACTCGTGAACAAGGCGGTCAAATTCATGACGGCTCTTTATCGCGCGTTCGTGGACAAAGATTGCTCGATCGCCGAGATTAACCCTCTGGTAGTAACGGGCTCCGGCGACGTAATGGCGCTGGACGCCAAGCTGAACTTCGACTCCAACGCCCTGTTCCGCCACAAAGACATCGTGGAGCTGCGCGACCTGGATGAAGAAGATGCGAAGGAAATCGAAGCGTCCAAGTTCGACCTGAGCTACATCGCCCTGGACGGCAACATCGGCTGTATGGTTAACGGTGCGGGCCTGGCTATGGCGACGATGGACATTATCAAATATTTCGGCGGCGAGCCGGCCAACTTCCTCGACGTAGGCGGCGGCGCGACAACCGAGAAAGTAACGGAAGCGTTCAAGATCATCTTGTCCGATGCAAAAGTAAAAGGGATCTTCGTCAACATCTTCGGCGGCATCATGAAGTGCGACGTCATCGCGAACGGCGTCGTCGAGGCAGCCAAGCAAGTAGGCTTGGATCGTCCGCTTGTTGTCCGTCTCGAAGGCACGAACGTCGATCTCGGGAAGAAAATTTTGAACGAATCCGGTTTGAACATCGTAGCGGCTGACTCCATGTCGGACGGCGCGCAAAAAATCGTATCGCTCGTGAAGTAATTTTGAGAGGAGATGAACGGTAATGAGCATTCTGGTTAATAAAAATACAAAAGTGATCACGCAAGGCATCACCGGTTCCGTAGGGATGTTCCATACGAAGGGTGCGCTCGACTACGGCACGCAAATGGTTGGCGGCGTTACTCCAGGCAAGGGCGGCACGAAGGTAGACATCACGCTCGAGAACGGGACAACCGTTCAATTGCCGGTATTCAACACGGTAGCGGAAGCGAAGGCTGCTACAGGCGCTACTGCATCCGTTATCTACGTACCGCCTGCATTCGCGGCTGACGCGATCATGGAAGCCGTAGACGCCGAGATGGAGCTCGCGATCTGTATTACGGAAGGCATCCCGGTTCTGGATATGGTCAATGTGAGCCGGTACATGGAAGGCAAGAAAACGCGTCTGATCGGGCCGAACTGCCCGGGCGTCATCACTCCGGACGAGTGCAAAATCGGCATTATGCCGGGCTACATTCATCAGAAAGGCCATGTGGGCGTCGTCTCCCGCAGCGGTACGCTGACGTACGAAGCGGTTCATCAGCTGTCGACTCGCGGCATCGGCCAATCTTCCGCGGTAGGGATCGGCGGAGACCCGGTCAAGGGCTCCGAGTTCATCGACATCTTGAAGCTGTTCAATGATGATCCCGACACTTACGCGGTTATCATGATCGGCGAGATCGGCGGTACGGCGGAAGAAGAAGCGGCCGAGTGGATCAAAGCCAACATGAAGAAGCCGGTCGTCGGCTTCATCGGCGGCCAAACCGCGCCTCCAGGGAAGCGCATGGGCCATGCGGGCGCCATCATCTCCGGTGGCAAAGGCACCGCGGCGGAGAAAGTCGCTACAATGGAACGCTGCGGCATCAAGGTCGCTCCGACTCCTTCGGACATGGGCTCCACGCTCGTAAGCGTGCTGGAGGAAAAGGGTCTGCTCGAGAAGTGCATCACCCGTAAATAAGGTTTGTAGCGAAGGTAAGCAACCTTCCGTATCCTGCAAAGGACATGGAAGGTTGCTTTTTTTTTCTCGGTCGATTCCCTTCGAAATTCCACGAGAGTTGTTTTTTCATTAAAGGAGGTTATATACTAATGGATAACCGTACGATCTTATTCGCTCTGCATGAGCTGCCGGGCATCGGATGGAAAACGATTCATCGCTTATGCACATTCCTCGCGGCCTTGGAGCAGTTGCCTAGCATGTCGAGAGAGAAGCTGCTCACGCTGGAGCTCGACCGGAACAAGGCCGACGCGATTATAGCCGGATTGACTGCCGAGTTTGCCGCCGAGCGGCTTGAGGCCTATCGAGAGGCAGGTATAGAAATCATCTGTCGAATGGATGCCGACTACCCCGGGTGGCTGGCTCATACCGCCCAGCCGCCTTGGGTGCTATACGCTAGAGGCAACCGCTCACTTCTGCATCGCCCTTGTCTGGCGATGGTTGGGACCCGGACACCGACCGCTTACGGCAAGAAGGTGGCGTTCCAGCTGGCGCAAGAGTTGGCCGAAGCGGGCCTGACCATCGTTAGCGGACTTGCGCGAGGGATTGACAGCGAGGTGCATCGAGGGGCTCTTACCCGACCGGGAGCCGGCAGTACGATCGGCGTTCTCGGCTGCGCTCTGGATACCGTGTATCCGCCTGAGAACAAAGGGCTGTATGCGCAAGTGGAGGAGCATGGACTGCTTCTATCGGAATATCCGCTAGGCACTCCGGTACATCCAGGCTTGTTCCCGCTGCGCAACCGGATTATAGCAGGCCTCAGTTTGGGCACGCTAGTCGTAGAAGCTGCGCTGCGCAGCGGCTCCTTGATCACGGCGGATCAAGCGCTGGACGAGTCCCGCGACTGCTTCGCCATCCCGGGACCGATTACGTCTCCCAAGAGTGCGGGCACCCTGAAACTGATTAAGGAAGGCAAGGCGAAGACGGTCACATTCGCCGACGACGTTCTTGAAGAATATGAGCATTATTTAGGCCGGAGGGGTGCAAAGCCTAGGCGGACCGACCCATCTCCGGAGGCAGAGCTGACCGAAGACGAGACCGAATTGCTGCGCCATCTTACCTGGGAGCCGTCTACGATCGACCGGCTGCTAGTCTTGTCGGGATTTGCGTTTGGACAAATGCACACAGTTCTGTTATCTTTATCAATGAAAAAACTGATTCAACAACTACCCGGATCCACCTTCGTTCGCATATAGAATAGATAGCCTGTTCTGCTGGAGGAAAGGACCAATAAGGGGGAAGGACGAACCTATGGCAGATTCGCTCGTCATTGTGGAATCACCGGCAAAAGCGAAAACGATCGGCAAATATTTAGGAAGCAAATATATTGTAAAAGCATCCATGGGACACATCCGAGATCTTCCTAAGAGTCAGATCGGAGTGGAAGTCGAGAATAAATTCGAGCCGAAGTACATTACGATTCGCGGCAAAGGCTCCGTCTTGAAAGAATTGAAAGACGCGAGTAAGAAGGTGAAGCGCATCTATCTCGCGGCGGACCCGGATCGCGAAGGCGAAGCGATCGCCTGGCATCTCGCCCACTACCTGGAGCTGCGGGAGACCGATGCATGCCGTGTCGTATTCAATGAGATTACGAAGCAGGCGGTCAAGGATGCGTTCAAGTCGCCGCGTCCGATCGATATGGATCTGGTCAACGCGCAGCAGGCTCGCCGCATTCTGGACCGGCTGGTGGGCTACAAGATCAGTCCGCTGCTCTGGAAGAAAGTGAAGAAGGGGTTGTCCGCCGGACGCGTACAGTCTGTCGCCGTGAAGCTGATCATCGACCGGGAGAATGAGATCGAAGAGTTCGTGCCGGAAGAGTACTGGTCGATTACGGCCAAGCTCGCTACGGGCAACGCGGAATTCGAAGCGAAGTTTTACGGGATGAACGGCGAGAAGCGGGAGCTTACCCGGGAAGCGGAAGTTCAGGAAGTCCTCCAAGCGATCGGGAAGCATACGTTCACCGTGACGGACGTCAAGGAGAAGGAACGGCTGCGCAATCCGTCGCCGCCCTTCATTACTAGCTCCCTGCAGCAGGAGGCGGCACGCAAGCTGAATTTCCGCGCGGCCAAGACGATGCAGATCGCACAGCAGCTGTACGAGGGTGTCGAGCTGGGCAAGGAAGGCACGGTCGGTCTCATTACATATATGCGGACCGACTCGACCCGGATTTCTCCTGTCGCCCAGGAAGAGGCCAAGGCGTTTATCGTCGACACTTACGGCGACGCTTATTACCCGGAGACGCCCCGGGTGTACTTGAAGAAGAACGCGAACGCCCAGGATGCGCATGAAGCGATCCGGCCAACGTCTGTGCTGAAGACGCCGGAGGAAGTGAAAGGCTATCTCAGCCGGGATCAATTCCGATTGTATAAGCTGGTCTGGGAGCGTTTCCTCGCGAGCCAGATGGCGTCGGCCGTCCTCGATACGATGACGGTGGAGATCGCCGCCGGCGATGCCCTGTTCCGCGCCGTTGGGTCGAAGGTGAAGTTTCCGGGCTTCATGAAGGTGTACGTAGAGGGGACTGACGATGCGGTAGTCGAAGACGACAAGCTGCTGCCGCCGCTGAAAGAGAAGGACAAGCTGGAGAACAGGCAGCTGGAGCCGAAGCAGCACTTCACCCAGCCGCCTCCGCGCTATACGGAAGCCCGGCTCGTACGCGCCCTGGAAGAGATGGGGATCGGACGCCCGAGTACGTATGCGCCGACGCTGGAGACGATCCAGAAGCGCGGGTACGTGGCGCTCGAGGAGAAGAAATTCATCCCGACGGAGCTAGGTACCCTCATCATTCAGCTCATGGCGGAGTTTTTCCCGGAGATTCTCGACGTGGAGTTCACCGCCAAGATGGAGGAAGGGCTCGACCACGTGGAGGAAGGCACTGCGGATTGGGTCAAGGTGCTGGACGAGTTCTACGAGACGTTCGAGAAACGGCTGGAGTTCGCCGAGGAAGAAATGAAGGAAGTCGAAATTCAAGACGAGATTACCGATATTCCGTGCGATAAATGCGGGCGGCCGATGGCGATCAAGATGGGGCGGTTCGGCAAATTCCTCGCCTGCACCGGGTTCCCGGACTGTCGCAATGCGAAGCCGATCGTCAAAGAAATCGGCGTGACGTGTCCCAAGTGCAAAGAAGGTCACGTCATCGAGCGGCGCAGCAAGAAAGGCCGCATTTTCTACGGCTGCGACCGGTACCCGGCGTGCGACTTCGTCTCGTGGGACAAACCGGCGAGCAAGCCTTGCCCGGACTGCGGCGGCCTGATGATCGAGAAGACGAATAAATCCGGTTCGCATTACATCTGTACGGTTTGCAACCATAAGGAAGAAATCGTACAAGAAGACGACGACGGCGGAGATATCGACTACTAAGCTTGCGAGTGAATCGCTTGAGGAACTTTCGTCCCGCCCCTGGGCGGATCGCGGCACCCCGCCCGATCCGTCCGGGGGCGGGATGCGTCCGAGCGATCCGTTGTATGGAGGAATGAGCTATGACTGATAGGAAGGTAACGGTGATCGGGGCGGGCTTAGCCGGCAGCGAGGCGGCATGGCAAATCGCGCGGCAAGGAGTTCCGGTCGTCTTGTACGAAATGCGCCCCGTTCGCAAAACGCCGGCGCATATCACGGATCAATTCGCCGAGCTCGTGTGCAGCAATTCGCTGCGCGCGAACGGCTTGACCAACGCTGTCGGCGTGCTCAAGGAAGAGATGCGCCGGCTCGACTCGCTCATCCTGCGGTGTGCCGACAAGCATGCGGTGCCGGCGGGCGGAGCGCTCGCGGTCGACCGCGACGGCTTCTCCGGCGAGGTAACCGCGATGCTGCGCAACCATCCGCTCATCGAGGTGCGCAACGAGGAGTTGCCCACGCTGCCGGAAGGGCTTACCGTGGTCGCGACGGGACCGCTTACGTCGCCCTCGCTCTCGGAAGAACTGAAGCAGCTCATGGGCGAGGAATACTTGTACTTCTATGACGCGGCCGCGCCGATCGTCGAGAAGGATTCGATCGATATGAGCAAGGTGTACTTGGCTTCCCGCTATGACAAGGGCGAGGCGGCTTACTTGAACTGTCCGATGACGGAAGAGGAGTTCGACGCGTTCTACGACGCGCTTATCTCCGCCGAGACGGCGCCGGTGAAGGAGTTCGAGAAAGAAATCTACTTCGAAGGCTGCATGCCGATCGAAGTGATGTCGCGCCGGGGCAAGCAGACCGCGCTATTCGGGCCGATGAAGCCCGTCGGCCTTGTTAATCCGCATACCGGCAAGCTGCCGTATGCGGTCGTCCAGCTCCGGCAGGACAACGCGGCGGGCACGCTGTACAACCTCGTCGGCTTCCAGACCCACTTGAAGTGGGGCGAGCAGAAGCGGGTGTTCTCCATGATCCCCGGGCTGGAGAACGCCGAGTTCGTCCGCTACGGCGTCATGCACCGGAACACGTTCATCAACTCGCCGAAGCTGCTGCGGCCGACATACCAATTCGTGAAGCGGGACGACTTGTTCTTCGCCGGGCAAATGACGGGCGTCGAGGGCTACGTCGAGTCGGCGGCATCCGGGCTCATCGCCGGGTTGAACGCCGGGCGGGTGGCGTGCGGACTCGAATGCCTGACGTTCCCGCCGGAGACGACGATCGGCAGCATGGCGCACTACATCACGACGGCCGACCCTGATCATTTCCAGCCGATGAATGCGAATTTCGGGCTGCTGCCGCCGTCCGGCGAACGAATCCGCAACAAGAAGCTCAAAAATGAGAAGCTGGCCGAGCGCGCTCTAGAAACTATTCAGAATTTTTCAGCAACTGTACACAATTGAGCTTGTGTCCGGTCTGTCCCTTGTGATACGATGGGAAGGACCTATAGTAGCGTCGCGGCTTCTGTTCCTTATTCGCAGCCCTATTCACAATTGAACGAATCTCCGAAACAGCAGCCAGCCGATCCACGCGTTTGGTGCTGTTTCTTGTTTGTGCGCATATTGTAAATCAGACTTGTATTATTTGATGAGCAGGGGGCATACCGATGGACACTTTTCACGCGACAACGATTTTCGCCGTCCGCCATAACGGGAAGGGCGCCATAGCCGGAGACGGTCAAGTGACTTTCGGCAACAGCATGGTGATGAAGCAGCAGGCCAAGAAGGTCCGGAGGCTGTATCGGGGCAAGGTGGCGGCCGGCTTCGCCGGTTCCGTGGCCGATGCGATTACGCTGTTCGAGAAATTCGAGGGCAAGCTGGAGGAGCACCAGGGCAACCTGCAGCGGGCGGCGGTCGAGCTGGCGAAGGAATGGCGGTCCGACCGCGTGCTGCGCCGCTTGGAAGCGATGATGATCGTCATGGACGCGCAATATTTGCTGCTCATCTCCGGCAACGGGGAGATCATCGAGCCGGACGACGGCATTCTCGCCATCGGGTCTGGCGGATCGTTCGCCTTGGCTGCAGGACGTGCGCTGAAGCGCTACGCAGGGCATCTCGAGGCGGTTGAGATGGCCCGCGCGGCGCTCGAGACGGCGGCGGACATATGTGTATTCACGAATCATAACATTATTGTGGAAGAGATTTCTTAACCGTGAGGGGGCCCATCATTGACGACTTTAGCCACGAACAAAGCGGAATGGACGCCTAGACAAATCGTTGCGGAGCTGGACAAATACATTGTCGGACAGAAGAAAGCGAAGAAGTCGGTCGCCGTTGCCTTGCGTAACCGATACCGCCGCAGTAAGCTGGACGATGCGCTGCGAGACGAGATCATACCTAAGAATATTCTCATGATCGGTCCGACCGGGGTCGGGAAAACCGAGATCGCCCGCCGGATGGCCAAGCTGGTGAACGCCCCGTTCATTAAGGTCGAAGCGACCAAATTCACGGAAGTCGGCTATGTCGGCCGGGATGTGGAGTCGATGGTGCGGGATCTCGTGGAGACGTCGATCCGGATGGTGAAGGCGGAGAAGACCGAGAAGGTGAAGGATAAGGCGGAGCAGCTGGCGAACGAGCGGCTCGTGACGCTGCTAGTTCCCTCTCCTAAGAGCAGCAAGTCCTCCCGCAATCCGCTGGAGATGCTGTTCGGCGGTGCCAACGCCAATCAGGCGGAGGACTCGGAGCCGGATCCCAATATTGCCCAGCGCCGGGCCGAAATCAAGCAAAAGCTTAGCCGCGGCGAACTGGAGAACGACCAGATCGAGATCGAGGTGGAGGACAACGCGCCGTCCATGCTCGATATGTTCGCCGGGCAAGGCAACGAGCAGATGGGGATGAACATGCAGGAGATGTTCGGCAACCTGCTGCCGAAGCGGCTGAAGAAGCGCAAGCTGACCGTTAAGGAAGCCCGCCAGGTGCTCACCCAGGAGGAAGCCCAGAAGCTTCTCGATATGGACGAGGTTACGCAAGAGTCGATCCGGCGCGCCGAGCAATCGGGCATCATTTTCATCGACGAGATCGATAAGATCGCCAGCTCCGGCAGAGGCTCCGGCCCGGACGTGTCCCGGGAAGGCGTTCAGCGGGACATCTTGCCGATCGTAGAAGGCTCCACGATTATGACGAAGTACGGGCCGGTCAAAACCGACTATGTGCTATTCGTCGCGGCCGGCGCATTCCACACGTCAAAGCCGTCGGATCTAATCCCCGAGCTGCAAGGCCGCTTCCCGATTCGGGTGGAGCTATCGAACTTGACCAAAGAGGATTTCGTCCTTATTCTCAAAGAGCCGAAGAACGCGCTCACGAAGCAGTATACGGCGCTGCTCGAGACGGAGGGCATTCGGGTGGAGTTCTCGGACGAGGCGATCGAGGAGATCGCGCGCATCGCGGCCGAAGTGAACCAGAACACCGACAATATCGGGGCCCGGCGGTTGCATACGATTCTCGAGAAGCTGTTGGAGGACTTGTCGTTCGAGGCGCCCGACATTAACCTGGAGCAAATCATCATCACGCCTGAATACGTCCAGGACAAAATATCGGATATCGCCCAAAACCGCGACCTAAGCCAATATATCCTTTGAACAAAGATTATTTCACGGGGCCCCCCGCAAAGTACTAGGAATCGGCATCGTCAGCATTCGCTTCACTTTGTGGGGAAATCCATACGGGAGGCTGTCATGAGTTTATTGACCAAGATGAGAAGGCTCAACCGGCTGCTGCAAAAAGCGGCCGGCAACGCCTTGAGTTTCATGGAAATGTCCGAGGTGCTCCGCGATTTGATCGGTGCGAACATCTTCGTCGTCAGCCGCAAGGGCAAAATTCTCGGATATGCAATTACGGACGAGTTCGGCTCCGAGAAGCTTCGCGAGATGATTACAACCGAGCGGAGACTGCCGGAGGACTACAACAACATTCTCAAAAAAATCGAAGAGACGTCTTCGAACCTGGATGAGGACAGCCCTTACCAGCGCTTCACCGACACCGTGCTCTCTTTCTTCGAGCAAAAGGTCGTCACGATCATCCCGATCATCGGCGGCGGGGACCGGCTGGGTACGCTTGTGCTGACCCGGGCCGAGGAGCCTTTCATCGACGATGACCTGATCATGTCCGAGTATGGGGCAACGGTCGTAGGAATGGAGATCTTGCGGGAGCGGGCGGAAGAAGTCGAGCTCGAGGCCCGCAGCAAAGCCGTCGTGCAAGTGGCGGTCAGCTCGCTGTCCTACAGCGAGATGGAAGCGGTCGACCATATTCTCGAAGAGCTGAAGGACAAGGAAGGCCTCCTCGTCGCAAGCAAAATCGCGGACCGCGTCGGCATTACCCGGTCGGTGATCGTCAATGCGCTGCGCAAGCTGGAGAGCGCCGGTGTGATCGAGACGCGTTCGCTTGGGATGAAAGGCACATATATTAAAATTTTGAACGACCAATTGATTCAAAGCTTGACGAAAGCGAAAGTTTAGCCCGACTTAAGAGGGAAGCGTCCACAATAATTTAATATCGGAAGTCCTATAACATGTGAAGCCCATCGGAAAGATAGGGCTTTTTCCTTATTGCGGGATTTGCAAAATTTGTAGAAACTATTACTGTTTGTTAAATTACAAATTCAGACATATTTCTATGTAATTTTTTCAAGTTCGGGTAGTCAAAAAGAAGGAAATATAGTTGCTGTGTGGAATACATTAATATTATTCTTCTATTGAAAGTAGGTCATTCCCAATGGTGCTATGGAATAAACCGAGTCTGCAAATGATGGAGCGCACGATTGACGCCTCTACTTTTCGACAAAAGGTTATTTCCAACAATGTCGCGAACGTCGACACGCCCTATTTCAAAAGGTCCGAAGTGGTGTTCGAAGACCTGCTGCAGCAAGAACTAAAGACCCAGACGATCGAGGGCTATAGAACCGACTATCGGCATATACCTATAGGGCGAAAGACCTCCTCGATTGAGCCCCGTGTCGTAACGGACGAGAAATCGTTGATGAACAACAACTTCAACAATGTCGATATCGACTACGAGATGTCGCTCTTGGCGAAAAATCAGCTTCGTTACAACGTCATGGTCCAGCAAGTGAATCATGATCTGAAATTGTATCGTACCGCGATGAATGGAGGACGTTAATCATGAAGCTGACGAACGGATTCGACATTAGCTCCTCGGCCTTAACCGCTCAGCGATTCCGGATGGACGTAATCTCCTCCAACCTCGCGAACGCCGATACGACCCGGAGTAAGCTCGTAGGCGGCAAGTGGGTGCCTTATCAGCGCAAGGTCGTAACGATGGAGACGAAGCAGCCTGTATCGTTCGCCGACCAGCTGCGCGGCGCCATGCGCGAAGGGACCGGCGAGGGTGTACGGGTATCGCGCATTTTCGAGGATACGGCACCCTTCAAGCAGGAATACAACCCAACGCATCCGGACGCGGACGAGAACGGCTATATTCAGCTGCCGAATGTGGATGTTTTGAAAGAAATGGTAGATATGATGTCGGCGACGCGATCCTACGAGGCAAACGTGACCGCCCTGAACGCAACCAAATCGATGATTACCAAGGCACTAGAAATCGGGAAATAACGGGGGAAAGTTTAGATGATAGACAAAATTGGCATGTTGACCAAGCCCGTCACGGCTGCGGTCTCGGCCCCTAAGGCGGTTGAATCGCCGGGAGCCGTTGACGTGTCCAAAAGCTTCGGTTCATTTTTGAGCCAGGCGCTCGGTCAAGTGCAGGCGCAGCAAGAGGTGACCGACGTTTTGAACGAAAAATTTATCACCGGTGACTTGTCGGACGTTCATCAGCTGACAATCGCCGCCGAGAAAGCATCGCTAGGGCTGGAGCTAACCGTCCAAATCCGCAATAAGGCAATCGAGGCGTACCAGGAGATCATGAGAACGCAGATTTAGACGTAGCTAGGCAGTGGCAGCAGAAGTTCTTTGGCGGGGTGACGAGGTGAACGAATCGATTCTCCAATATAAAGAGCGTTTGACTCAATATTGGAAACAAGCAAGCAAAGTCCAAAAATACATGATCCTGGCCACAGTCGTCATTTTGATTGCGGTCTTGATATTGACTTCTATCAATCTATCGAAGACGGAATATGCGACGGCGTTTACGAACTTGCAGCCGAACGACGCGGCATCGATCAAGGGTTACTTGGACGGGGCCAAAATCCCTTACAAGCTGAGCGCCGACGGCAAAAGCATCAGCGTACCCGCGAATCAAGCGGCCTCCATTAAGCTCGACGTCGAGTCCCAGGGGCTGAACAAAAGCGGATCGCTCGGCTACAGCGGGACGTTCGGCGGCAGCAAAACGTTCGGCATGTCCGACAATGAGTTCAACGTGAAGCTGATCAGCGCCATGCAGGGCGAGATTCAGCAAATGTTCAACCAGATCAATGGGGTGAACAGCTCGAAAGTGCTGATTACCGTACCCAAAGACAACAGCTTCATCACATCGACGAAGCCGGACTCCACGGCGTCCGTCGTCCTCAATCTTCAACAGGGCTATAAATTCGATCAAGCTCAAATTGACACCATGTACAATCTCGTCGCCAAGACGGTGCCGAACCTGAAGCCGGAGAATATTACAATTTCCAATCAGAACGGCGAGCTCATGCCCAACTCCAAGACGACGGGGGCGATCGCGGGAGCATCGAGCCTCATTGCACAGCAATTCCAGGTCAAGAATCAATTCCAGCAGGACCTGCAAAAAAACGTAATGAGTCTGCTCAGCACCATACTCGGTCCGAATAAAGTCGTCGTCAGCGTAGTGTCTACACTGAATTTCGACCAAAAAACGACCAAGTCCAATCTTGTGACCCCGGTCAATCCAAACGACACGCTGGGCATTCCAATCAGCGTGCAGGATTCGAGCAAATCTTCGACCTCGGAAGGGGCGTCCAACGGCGGCGTACCCGGTACAGGTACGACCGACGTTCCTACATACCCAGGCGGCAATAGCGCCGGAGGCAAATCCACCTCCGAAGAGACGAACAAGATCATTAATTATGAAGTGAACCGAATCACGAACGATATTATTGCCAGTCCTTTCGTCGTGAAGGATCTGTCTATTAGCGTGGGCGTAGAACCGCCAGTGAAGAATGATCCGAATTCGCTCCCGCAGGAGACTCGGGACGCCATCCGGCAAGCGTTAGTCAGCATCGTCAGCACGTCGCTCGCAGACAGCGGTCAGACGTTCACGGACGACGCGCTCGCTCGCCGCGTCAACATGTTCATCCAGCCGTTCTCCGGGAACGATATCGCGGCAAGCTCCGCCAGAAGCAATTATTTGATGTGGGGCGGCATCGGCGCGGCCGCATTGATTCTCGCGGGACTAGGCGGTTACTTGATGCGCAGAAGGAAGCAGAATGAAATAATTGAAGAAGAAATTCCAGCTCCGGTCGTAGTCGAATTGCCTACGATCGACATGGAGAATGTGTCGCCGGAGAACCAGATGCGCAAGCAGCTGGAATCGCTCGCGAAGAAAAAGCCGGAAGACTTCGTCAACCTGCTCCGCACCTGGCTAGTAGATGAATAGGGGGGACTTCCATGGCCAAAGGGGCACAACTGCCGAACAGCTTGACAGGGCGCCAAAAAGCGGCAATTTTGCTGATCAGCCTTGGTCCTGAAGTATCCGCGCAAATCTTCAAACATTTGCGGGAAGAAGAGATCGAGCAGCTAACCTTGGAAATCGCCAACGTCCGAAAAGTCGATGCCGCAGAGAAGGAGAAAATTTTAGCCGAGTTTCACCAGATCTGTCTGGCTCAAGAATATATTTCGCAAGGCGGGATTTCGTACGCCAAAGAGATTTTGGAGAAGGCCCTCGGATCTGGCAAAGCGATGGACATCATCAATCGGTTGACTGCGACGTTGCAGGTTCGGCCGTTTGACTTTGCCCGCAAAGCGGATCCCGGTCAAATCTTGAACTTCATCCAGAATGAGAACTCGCAGACGATCGCGCTCATTCTTTCGTACCTGCAATCCGAGCAAGCTTCCATCATCTTATCCTCGCTGCCACAGGAGAAGCAGGCCGAAGTCGCGAAGCGGATCGCCCTCATGGATAGCACGTCGCCGGAAGTCATTACCCAGGTGGAACGGGTCCTTGAGCAAAAGCTGTCATCCACCGTTACTCAGGACTACACATCGGCAGGCGGGATTGAGGCGATCGTCCAAATCCTGAACGGGGTCGACCGCGGGACGGAGCGGACGATTCTCGATTCCCTCGAGATTCAGGATCCGGAGCTCGCGGAAGAGATCAAGAAGCGGATGTTCGTCTTCGAGGATATCGTCAACATCGACAATCGCTCCATCCAGCGGATTATCCGCGATATCGAGAACTCCGACCTGCAGCTCGCGCTCAAGGTCGCGAGCGAAGAGGTGCGTGAAATCATCTTCCGCAACATGTCCCGCCGCATGGCGGAGACGTTCCGCGAAGAGATGGAGTACATGGGGCCGGTGCGGCTGCGTGATGTCGAGGAAGCGCAAACCCGCATCGTAGCTACGATTCGTCGTCTGGAAGAAGCCGGGGAAGTGATCATAGCCCGCGGTGGAGGAGATGATATCGTTGTCTAAGGTCATTAAGGCATCTAGAGTCATCAGCTTGGAAGATACCGTGTTCATCCAACCCGTGAAGCTCGACTTGGGCTTCGAGCCCGCCCATTATGGACAGTTGGCCGAAGAGGCCCCGGATCCATCGATCATCGAAGCCGAATCCATAAAGGAACGCATCGTCTCGGACGCGGAATCGTCCGCTGAGGCGATCTTGGCCGAAGCGGCCGCCGCGGCGGAACAGCTCAAGGCGGAGGCTCAGGAACAGATCGAAGCGTGGTGGCGCGAGCGACGGGAAGCCGATGTGCAGGAGACCGAGCGCGCCCGCGCGCAAGGGTATGAGACCGGCCATCAGGAAGGGACCGTCCAGGCGGAGGCGGCGGTTCAAGCACAGTACGCGGGCTTGATCGAGACGGCCCATTCGATTATCGAGCAGGCGACGTTCATTAAGCAGCAGATGATTCTCGAGGCCGAGCCGTTCCTGATCGAACTCAGCACGGCGATCGCCGAGAAAATCATCGGCCGTCAGCTCACGCTCGAGCCGCCCTGGCTGATCGAATCCATCCGGAAGGTGCTGCAGCGCAAGCGGGAGCAAGGCATCATCTCGCTCTGCGTCTCGCCCAGCCAATTCGCGTTCATCCAGGACGCGCGGGAGGAGCTGCTCCTCGCGATCGATTCGCAAGCGGAGCTGCAGGTGCTGCCGGATCCCAGCGTGGACGAATTCGGCTGTGTGGTCCGGTCGTCCTTCGGCAGCATAGACGCACGGATCGATACGCAGCTGGAAGAGATCAAGGATGCCCTGTTGCAACTATTCCGACGAAGCGAGGCGACGTCCCAAGATGGCTAGCAGCCTGCAGGCACACAAGTATATCGAGCAGCTGAAGCATCTGGATCCGATCCGGGTTAACGGCAAGGTGACCCAGGTCATCGGGTTGACAGTGGAATCGGAAGGCCCGGATGCCAGCGTCGGCGACGTGTGCCACATCTATCCGTTCAAGTCTTCGCAGCCGCTCAAGGCGGAGGTCGTCGGATTCCGCAACAACAAGGTTATCCTGATGCCGCTCGGGGAGCTGCATTCGATCGGACCGGGCTGTGACGTCGTCGCGACGGGCAAGCCGCTGACCGTATCGGTCGGCCACGAGCTGCTCGGCAAAGTGCTCGACGGACTAGGTCAGCCGATGGACGGCAGTCTGCTCCCATCGCGCATGGCTCAGGTGCTGACGACGAACTTGCCCAGCAACCCGCTGAAGCGTCAGCGCGTACTGGAGCCGATCAGCGTCGGCGTACGCTGCATCGACGGGCTGCTCACGATCGGCAAAGGCCAGCGCGTCGGCATCTTCGCCGGGTCCGGCGTCGGGAAGAGTACGCTCATGGGCATGATCGCTCGCAACACCTCCGCCGACGTGAACGTGATCGCGCTGATCGGGGAGCGAGGCCGCGAGGTGCTCGACTTCATCGAGCGGGACTTGGGTCCGGAAGGGTTGGCCCGCTCGGTCGTCATCGTGGCGACCTCCGATCAGCCGGCTCTGATTCGAATCAAGGGGGCGTTAATCGCCACCTCGATAGCGGAGTATTTCCGGGACCGCGGGATGAACGTCATGCTCATGATGGATTCCGTCACCCGCTATGCGACGGCACTGCGGGAAGTGGGGCTTGCGGTCGGCGAGCCGCCGGCGACACGGGGGTATACGCCGTCCGTGTTCGCGAGCTTGCCAAAGCTGCTGGAGCGTGCCGGGACGGGACCCAAAGGATCGATTACCGCGTTCTACACCGTACTGGTGGATGGCGACGATATGAACGAGCCGATCGCCGATACGGTACGCGGAATATTGGACGGTCACATCGTACTGGACCGGAATTTGGCGAACAAGGGACATTATCCGGCAATCAACGTGCTGGCGAGCATCAGCCGCTGTATGAAGGAGATCGTGCCGGAGCGGCAAAACGAAGCCGCCGATCAATTGAAACGAATGCTCGCTATTTATAAAGATTCGGAAGACTTGATCAATATCGGGGCGTACCAAAGCGGATCGAACCAAGATATCGACACCGCGCTTCATTATATTCCGGAGATCTGGGGCTACCTGCGGCAGAAAACGTCGGAGAAGGTGGATTACCAGGAAGCGTGCGACACCCTCATTCAACATTTTCACGGAGGTTGAGTAGATGCATTTCCGATATCCGTTGCAAAAACTCGTCGATCTGAAGTCTAACGAGAAAATACAGGCCGAATGGGGGCTCTCGGAGGCGATCGGGCTGCTCCATAGCGAGCGAAACGAGCTGGCCGCCCTGGAAGCGCACAAGGATGAAGTGCAGCATCAGCTGGGGAACGCCTCCGCCAACCGGACGACCGCGTCCCAACTGATGCTGCTCCAGGACTATGTCGAGTATCAGAACAAGGAAATCTCCCGCAAGATGAAGGCGGTCGTGACCGCCGAACGGCTCGTAGAACAACGGCAGCAAGAGCTTAGCGAGAAGATGAAGGAAGAGAAAGTATGGGAGAAGGCGAAGGAGAAAGCGTACGCCCAGTTCATCTCGATGATGCAAAAGAAAGAGCAGGCCGAGCTGGACGAGATTGCATTGACCCGCCGCGTACAGACGGTGTAAAGACAACGGAAAGGGGGTGGCGGCATGGCAAGAACCGACGTCGAAAAATCATCATACGGAGCGTTTGAGCGATTTTTGTTTTTCGCTACGCCGATTATTTTCACCGTCGTCTTGCTAGGCGTCCTCTTCGCGATGTTCGATCAAAGTCTGTTGAATGGCATGCTGCGGACGGCGAACCGGATTCCCGTGCTGAATCAGATTATCCCGGACCCGGCGAAGCCTGCAGACCGGACCACTCCGGCGAAGACGGGCGGAACGGAAACGACGCCGGATGCACAGGTGGAAGAGCTGAAGAATACGATCAAGCAGCTCGAAGCGGACCTGAACGCGACCGACTCGAACAACCAGAAGAAAGATCAGACGATCAAGGATTTGAACGCCAAGGTGGCGGCGCTTGAAGAGCAGATGAAGACAAAGTCGCAGACTGACGAGGAATACCGGGCGCAAGTGCAGCAATTGGCGAATATGTATGCGAAAATGCTGCCGAGCAAATCCGCTCCGATTCTGGAAAATATGACGCTGAAGGAAGCGGTGCTCGTCCTGAGCGAAATGAAGCCGGACGATCGCGGGAAAGTGCTGGAGAAGATGGACCCGAAGAAGGCGGCGGACGCCTCGATTCAACTGAAGGATATCGTCCCTTCGAAGGACCGGCAGATGGCCGCCCTGCAAGAGCGGCTGGAGGTCAACCAGGCTCAGGCGGCGACGCCGCAGCAGATCAGCAAGGAGGATCTCGGCGCGACGTTCTCTGCGATGGATGCGAAAAGTGCGGCGACCATTCTGCTCGAGATGAACACGCTCAACCAGGCGAAGGTTATGTCGATCCTGAGCACGATGGACAGCGCGGCGCGTTCCCGGGTATTGGCCGAGATCTCGAAGACGAACAAAGCGATCGCCGCGACGCTGTCATCGAAGCTGACGCAGTAAAGTCGCGATCCGGTGAAGGCACAACGAACAGCATGGAAAGGAGGTGAAATCAAATTATGAATCCCATTCAAGCAAACATGACCGCTCCCGCCGGCAACTCGGCCAGCGCAGGCGCGACCGGCACTTCCGCGGCGGGCGGCAACAGCAGCACCGGTACGGCGGGCAACAGTTCCTTCGTCCAGGCGTTAGCGCAGGTGATGAATGAAAGCTCGACTTCCGAAACCGGGACACCCGGCGCCTTAGTCGGCTTGCTGCTTCCAGGCTTGCTAGGTAGTACGAGCTCGGAGGGGCAAGGTCAGGAGGTATCTCCGGCACAAGCGCTGCTCCAACTGTTGAATCAGCTGCTGAACGGCACGAGCGAGCAAGCAGACAGCGATGCCACTGCGTATGCCGACGGCTCCATGGACACGGGGAACGCCCTGGCCCAGCTGCAGCTTCTGCTGCTGCAATGGCTCTCCTCGGCACACTCGAATCCGACCGCAGGGGGTGAAGCGAATGCCGGTCTTTCGGTCTCTTCGGTACATACAGACGAGCCGGGTCAAGCGTCCCGCCAACTGCTGCTGCTGTTGACCGCCATGCTCGAGCAGCAATCGAACCAAGCGGGAGCCGGACAACCGTCCGTGGAATCGTTCAAGGAACTCTTGAAGCCGGTTCTGGCGGAAATCCAAGCCGCCGCAGCACGTGAAGCCGCAAGCGGGACGGCACAAGCTGCAGTCGCAGTGACGAACGCTGCCCAACCGAATGAAGCTGCAGCCGGCCGCGAATCGCTCTTGATCACTGCCCGCAAGCCGATTTACAAGTCATCGAACGCTCCAGCCGCAGCGTCCCAACCGCTCGTCCAGCTTGTGGCCGACGGCCGCAGCTACACCGGATTGTCGATGCTGGCCGCGAGAGCGAACCTGCAGGCACCGGTATCGCCGGTTCCGGAATCCGGAGCTGTAACGGCATCGCCAGCTGAAGCGAGCGTGCCTGTTGACGCCATCCGCTCTACGGACAGCGAGGAGTCGACGCAAGGGACAGCCGTCTTCCGGATGCCGACGGCGACGGATGCCGTCGTGAAGGCAGACGCGCCTGTATCCGCCCATCGCTTTGCGCAAGAAATGAGTCAGCTGATGAAATCGATGAACATGCAAGCAACCGGCGGACACTCAGCCATCAAGATTACGCTGATGCCGGAGCATCTCGGCCAAGTCGACGTGAAGATGTCGATGCAAAACGGTCACCTCGTCGCCCAGTTCGTAGCCGACACGGTACACGGCAAGGATATGCTGGAGAGCCAACTGCCTCAGCTGAGAGCCGTGCTGCAAAGCCAAGGGCTGCAAGTCGACCGGTTGGAGGTTGCACAAGGGCAAGCGGCGGCATTCGCCAGCTTCCAGGAGCAGCGCCAGCAGCAATCGTCGCAGCAGTTCAACCGCAAGCAGCAAGGCCCGAAGGGTGACGGCGAAGATCTCGCCATCGACTTCGACGCCGAGCTCGCCCAGTTGGCCGCTCGCCGAGCCGCACTCGCCGGCAGCTCGTTCGACGTTTCCGCTTAACCGCAATTCAACTCTGTGGAGGAGGAGAGCCCATGGCGTCTCCGGTAGGCGTTTCGAACGGAACGTACTATTACAACAATACATCGCGCAAGACCGGCTCGAGCAACCTGGGCCGGGACGAGTTCCTGAAGATTCTCGTCACGCAGATCTCCCACCAGGACCCGACGCAGCCCTTGCAGGATAAAGAGTTTATCGCGCAAATGGCCCAGTTCACGTCCGTGGAGCAATTGTCGAACATGGCGACTGAGATGAGAATGCTGCGCCAATCGATCGGATGGTCGTCCTCGCTGATCGGCAAGTCGATCAATTGGACGCTTATCGATCCCGAATCGCAGCAGGAAGTGGTCAAATCCGGCCAAGTGACGGCGATCAACATCAAGGATGGCCAACAGTACGTGCATGTTGGGGACCAGGATGTACCGCTCGAGCAAATCAGTAAAATCTGGGAGGAGTAGGTGGTTGTAGTGGCCGATCGCATATCAGTCGGACAGCTGTATCCGAACATGGCGCCGCCGGTCGCACCCCGTAAGCCCGTTACTCCATCCGCCGCGTATCCGGGAGCAGGAGCCCGATCGTTCCAGGAGGTCTTGCAGGACAATGTTGTCCGGCTGAGTCAGCACGCCGAGACTCGTTTGCAGCAGCGCGGAATCCAGTTGAAGCCGGAGCAGCTGTCAAGAATTCAATCGGCGATCGACAAGGCCGCCGCCAAAGGCTCGAAAGAATCGCTCGTGCTGATGGACAATATCGCCCTGATCGTGAATGTGAAGAACCGGACGATCGTCACCGCCATGGATGGCACATCAATGAAAGATAACGTGTTTACGCAAATCGACAGCGCCATCATCATTTAATAACGGGCCGGCCCTTTCTCAGGAAGCCCGAGGTTCGCCGAACGACTGACGCGAACTACAATTGGCAGGATGAACGGTTGAGGAGGAAGAGGAATGTTAAGATCCCTGTATTCCGGCGTGTCCGGTATGAGAGGGTTTCAGACGAAGTTGGATGTCATCGGCAACAACATTGCGAATGTGAATACCGTAGGGTTCAAAGGCAGCCGGGTCATGTTCAAAGATATTCTTAGCCAGACCGTGGCCGGCGTCACCGCTCCGGTCGACGGAGGTCTCGGCGGGGTCAATGCCAAGCAGATCGGCCTTGGGGTGACTGTGGCGGCGATCGATACGATCCATGCGCCTGGCAGCGCGATGACGACGAATCAAGTGACGGACTTGCGGATTGACGGCGACGGGTTTTTCGCGGTCACACCGGATGACGGGACCACTAGATTCTTGACTCGGGCAGGCAATTTCACGATCGACGCGGCTCGCAACCTCGTCAACCCTGACGGGATGCATGTCCTTTCTACTGACGGTACCCCCATCGTACTCGATGATACGATTGTAGCGTTCTCTATCTCGCAGAATGGGGAAATTATCGGCATCAACGAGGATGGCACTGCTGAAACTACCGATATTTTTGTAGGTGTGGTGAAGATGACGAACCCGGCGGGTCTCGAGAAGGTCGGAAGCAACTTGTATCGCACAACGCCGAACGCCACCACCGAGCCTGACTTCGAATTGCTGCAAGCCAACGATCAAGCAACTGGCACGGGCGCCATCATTTCCGGCCAGCTGGAGATGTCGAACGTCGAGCTGACGAACGAGTTGACCGAGATGATCGTCGCCCAGCGCGGCTTCCAGGCGAACTCAAGAATCATCACGACTTCGGACGAAGTGCTGCAGGAGATCTTGAACCTGAAGCGTTAAGCTTGACCCGCTGATCCGGCTCGGGGGGCGGTACCTGCCGTCCCCTGAGCGATCGGCTAATAAAGCCGGACCCCAGCCATGTACTGGGGGGATTCGGTACCGTTTCGGGAGGGAAAGTTGTGATCCAAGTTACGCGGCTGAACGGGAGCAAGCTCACGCTCAACGCCCTGTTGATCGAGATGATCGAAGAGACGCCGGATACGCTTATAACGCTGACAACCGGCAAGAAATTTATCGTTCTCGAAGATGTCTCCCATGTGGTAAGCTTAGTAAAAAATTACATGCAGCAGATCGGGCCAATCAGGGTGGCCTTCAAGAATACCAGTGTGCAGGAGGAATCGTAGACGTGTTCAAAAGTAGAATGTTGCAATGGCTCATTATGATCCTCATCTCGATCACCCTGATTGCCCTGGCTGGTTTCGTGCTGTGGAATTACCTCGATAAGCAAGCCCAAGGAGACGATCCCGCGCTGCAGGCGGCGACTTCCGTGGACGGGGTGAAGCCGAAGCGACTGACGGCCGATCAGATCGTCGCCCAAACCGTAGAGATGACGGATATTACGACGAACTTGACCGGCAAGGACTTCGTGAAGATCAGCTTCGCCTTCGAGCTGGACAGCAAAAAATCGAAGGAAGAGTTCGAGAAATTATCGACCCGGGTCAAAGCGATCATCATTCAGACGCTGGCCGACATGAGCGCCGATCAGATCCGCGGGAGCAAAGGCTACGATCTCATCAGCACCTCGCTGATCAACAAGATCAATCCGATCTTGACCGCGGGCAAGCTGCGTCAAGTGGACATCACCAACATCAACATCGTATTGAACTAAGGAACGGACGGCTTGTAAGGGGGTGAATCGAAATTGGTAGACGTACTATCCCAGAATGAGATCGACGCTTTGCTGGCGGCGCTCTCCTCCGGAGAGATGGACGCGGAGGAATTGAAAAAGGAAGAAACCCAGAAAAGGGTGAAAGCCTACGATTTCAAGCGCGCCACCCGTTTCTCCAAGGATCACATTCGCAGCTTGACGCGGATTCATGAGAATTTCGCCCGCTACTTGACCACTTACTTTTCCGCTCAGCTTCGTACGTTCGTCCAGATTAACGTCGTTCAAGTCGAGCAGCTGCCTTATGACGAGTTCATCCGCTCCATTCCGAAGATGACGATTCTGAACATTTTCGAGGCCGAGCCGCTGGAAGGCCGGATGGTGCTAGAAGTACATCCCAACGTGGCGTTCGCCATGCTGGACCGGATGCTGGGGGGACCCGGCAATTCGCCAGCCAAAATCAACTCGCTCACCGAGATCGAGACGATCGTGATGGAGCGCATCTTCAGCCGGGCGTTCGACAGTTTGCAGGAAGCCTGGAAAACCGTGATTGACATATCGCCACGTCTCGAAACGTTGGAGACGAATCCGCAGTTCATGCAGATCGTATCCCCGAACGAGACGATCGCGCTGATCTCACTAACGACGAAAATCGGAGACACGACCGGGATGATCAATCTCTGTATCCCGCATGTCGTCATCGAGCCGATTATGCCTCGGCTGTCGGTTCATCATCAATTTTTATCCCAGCGCAAGAGTCGGGCTCCCGAGGAAGAGGAGACCTTAAAAGCACGCGTGAACAAAGCCAGACTTCCGATCATCGCGGAGCTGGGGACTTCTGTGATCAACGTCCGGGAGTTCCTGAACTTGAATGTGGGCGACGTCATTACGCTGAACAAGGAAGTCGATCAAGGGCTGGATATTAAGGTAGGCGAAAAACTGAAATTTATCGGTAGTCCCGGCACGATTAAAGACCGGCTGGCCGTTCAAATAACGGAGATAGTCAGCGAGGGGGATGATGAATATGACGAATAACAAAGATTATTTGTCACAAGAAGAAATAGACGCCTTATTGAGGCAAACCGTAGAAGAGGATTCCCTCGATTTCGGCGGATCCGCGAGCGTAGACGATTACTTGACCCCCATCGAACAAGATGCGCTCGGGGAAATCGGCAACATCACGTTCGGCAGTGCGGCCACCGCGTTGTCGACGTTGCTCGGGAAGAAAGTCGATATTACAACACCTAAGGTGTCGGTCATTCCCCGCATTGAGTTGGAGCGAGAGTTCCCCGTCCCGCATGTAGCCGTGTCGGTCAATTACGTCGACGGGTTCGACGGCATTAACCTGCTCGTGATCAAGACGCGGGATGCGCAAGTCATCGCCGATCTCATGATGGGCGGGACCGGCAACGTGGTGGAGGGCGACGAGCTGTCCGAGATCCACATCAGTGCCGTCCAGGAAGCGATGAACCAGATGATGGGCTCGTCCGCGACTTCGATGTCGACGATCTTCAACCGGTTCGTGAACATCTCCCCGCCTGGGATTAACATCCTCGATATGGCCAATGGGGACAGCCGGAATTCGCTGCCGCACGAAGACGTATTCGTGAAAATCTCGTTCCGGCTCATCATCGGGGATCTGATCGACTCGACGATTATGCAGCTGTTGCCCGTGTCCTTCGCGAAGGACATGGTCTCGATTCTGATGGGCGGCGCCAACCTGGACGTCTCGGAATTCGAGCTCGAGCCGAGTCCGAAGCCCACCACCAAGCCGAGTACGCCGGAGCCTGCCTACACTCCGCCTCCTGCACCGCAGGTACAGCAGGATCCGTTCACACAACCGGCTTACCAGCAACCGTCGTACGCGCAAGAGCCGATGTACCAGCAGCCGCCCGCGCAACAGCCATACGGGCAGCAGCCGTATATGTACCAGCCGCAGTTCGAGCAGCCGAACTATCCGCCGCCGATGCCGCAACAGCCGCACACGCCGAATAATTATGGGCATTTCCCGCAGCGCAATGTGGGTGTGCAGCCCGCGCAATTCGGCAGTCTGAGCGGACCGCACGTCCAGGCTGACGAGACGAACCTGAATTTGTTGCTCGACATTCCGCTGAAGGTGACGGTGGAGCTGGGCCGGACGAAAAAATTAATCAAGGAGATACTGGAATTCTCGCAAGGGTCCATTATCGAATTGGATAAATTGGCGGGGGAACCGGTGGACATCCTTGTGAACAACAAGCTGATAGCCAAAGGGGAAGTCGTCGTAATCGACGAAAATTTCGGGGTGCGCGTGACCGACATCGTCAGTCAGATGGACCGCATTCAAAAACTACAATAACCGAGGGGGACTGAACGCCCATGGCGAACAGAATATTAATCGTAGACGACGCAGCTTTTATGAGAATGATGATCAAAGACATCCTGTCCAAAAACGGTTATGAAGTAGTCGGGGAAGCTTCGGACGGGGCGCAGGCCATCGAGAAATACAAAGAGCTGAAGCCGGATTTAGTCACCATGGACATCACGATGCCTGAGATGGACGGCATTGCCGCGCTGAAGGAGATCAAGAAAGCCGACGGTACGGCGAAAGTCATCATGTGTTCGGCAATGGGGCAGCAAGCGATGGTCATCGATGCGATTCAAGCCGGAGCCAAAGATTTCATCGTAAAGCCGTTCCAGGCCGATCGCGTTGTTGAAGCTATTAAGAAAACATTGGGCTAATAGGATGATAGATTCATCGAACCGAGTCTTAACGGTAGGACAGGCTGGTCGAATCCGGAGAGGGAGCCGAGTGCTCGGCGCGGCATGCATCGGCGCGCTGCTCTTCCTTACGGGGAGCGCGGTCAGTCTGGCGGAGGGGGGAGCAAGCCCGGACCCGAATAAACTTGGAGTCGATCCTGCATCGGCACTGACGCAGAGCGACCCTCCAAGCCTTCTCGGCATGATGGGGCAAGTCCTACTTTACCTTATTCTTATTATCGGTTTCTTCTTCTTCATAATGAAGATATTGGCCCAAAAAAATCGCAAACGCATGTCGGGCCGGGCAATCAATACGCTCGGAGGCGTGCCGCTCGGACAAAACAAGTCGCTGCAGATCGTCGAGATCGGCCGTTCGATTTACATCCTGGGAGTTGGAGACAACGTACAGCTGGTACATAAGATTGACGACCCGGAGGAAGCGGCCTACTTGATCGCGACGATCACGGCCCAATCCGAAGCCCAGGCAGGCATGAAACAATTGTCCGCGTGGCTCACCCGGTTCCGTCGTCAGCCGGAAGGTCCCGTCGAGACCTACTCCGCCGAGACGGAGCTCGCGCAGTCCTTCCAGGAAGTGTTTCACAGCAAGATGAGCAGTATGGCGAGCCGCAGGCAAATGGTAGAACAACTGCTCCACGAATCCAAAAAAACAGATCGGTCGTCGGAAGAATGAACATAAAGAAATCGTCTTTACTTTTATGCGGTCTGTTTGTCCTGTTCTGCGTCCTAGCGCCGACATCGGCTCTAGCCGCAGACCCGATTCCCGGCATCTCGGTGGACATCGGCAACTCAGACGGTGCGGAAGGGGCCAGCAGTACGATCTCGCTGGTGCTCTTGATCACGATTCTCAGCATCGCTCCATCCATCTTGATCTTGATGACGAGCTTCACCCGGATCGTAATCGTGCTCGGATTCGTCCGAACGGCGCTCGGCACGCAGCAAATGCCGCCCAACCAAGTGTTAATCGGCATTGCCTTGTTCCTGACGCTGTTCATCATGTCCCCGACGATCGGCGAGATTAATCAAACCGCGCTGCAGCCGTACATGAAGGGCGAATTGACGCAGACGCAGGCGCTTCAGAAAGCGGCGGTCCCGCTCAAGAAATTCATGCTAGCTCAGACGAGGGAGAAAGACTTGCTGCTGTTCATGAACTACGCCAAAGCCGAGAAACCGGCGACGGTCACGGATACGCCGCTTACGGCACTCATCCCGGCATTTGCGATCAGCGAGCTGAAGTCGGCGTTTCAGATGGGCTTTATGATTTTCATCCCATTCCTGGTCATCGACATGATCGTAGCGAGCACGCTGATGTCCATGGGGATGATGATGCTGCCGCCGATTATGATTTCGCTGCCGTTCAAGATTTTATTATTCGTCTTGGTAGACGGGTGGTATCTCGTTGTGAAATCGCTGCTGATCAGCTTCCATGCTCCTTTAACGTGACGCCATCCATACCGCCTAGAGCAAGTAGAGCAAGGAGGGAAGCGCGGATATGAGTACCGAGTTTATTATTCAGCTGGCCGGCGAAGCGGTCTATACCGTCCTGAAGGCCAGCGCACCTATGCTCGTCCTGGCGCTTGTCGTGGGGTTGATCATCAGCGTGTTCCAGGCCGCCACACAGATCCAGGAGCAGACGCTGGCGTTCGTGCCCAAAATCGTCATCGTCCTGCTGTCCATCCTCGTCTTCGGTCCGTGGATCTTGCAGACGCTGATCGACTACACGTACGGCATGCTGAACAATTTGGACAAATATATCGGTTAGGTGGATTCGGATGCAGACGCTAATTCCTTATCTTCCTAATTTTCTGTTGATCTTTTGTCGAATTACCGCGTTTTTCGTAGTTGCGCCCGTCTTCTCTACGCGAGGCGTGCCGCCTACGTTCAAGATCGGCCTGTCCTTGTTTCTGACGTTCCTGATTCTGATGGCCGCCGGAGGCGTCAAAGAACAAGCGGTCGTGATCGACGCGGCTTTCATAATAGCGATCCTGAAAGAGATCCTGGTAGGACTCTTGCTAGGGTTTATGGCTTACATCTTTTTCAATGCGGTCCAGATCGCCGGCTCGTTTATCGACATCCAGATGGGGCTCGGTATCGCCAACGTTATCGATCCGATGAGCGGCATTCAGAGCCCGATAATGGGCAACTTCAAATTTTTCATCGCGGTGCTGCTGTTTTTGGCTATGAACGGCCACCACTTCTTGATCGACGCCATCGTGCGCAGCTACGAATGGGTTCCGCTGGACAACAACGTGTTCACTCGTATCGCGACCGGCGAACCGAGCGATTTTCTGATCCAGGCGTTCGTCAGTATGTTCGGCCTCGCCTTGCAGATGGCGGCGCCGCTCGTTGTGAGCTTGTTCCTGACCGACGTCGGGCTCGGCATTTTGTCCAAGACGGCCCCCCAGTTCAACATCTTCGTCGTCGGTGTGCCGATCAAGATTATCGTTGGCTTCCTGCTCCTCATCGTCGTCATCCCCGGGATGCTGTATTTGTTCCAGGATTTATTCCGGTCCATGTTCGAATCGATGGAGCAAATGTCGAAGCTGCTCGGGACGGTGCCGAAGTCATCCTAACAAACGGACGGGAGGGAAATTACGAATGCGGCCATACCGGTTGCGCATGGAGCTGCAGCTGTTCGCCGGGGAGAAAACCGAGCAAGCCACCCCCCGCAAACGGCAGGACGCCCGCAAAAAGGGGCAGGTCGCGAAAAGCATGGAGGTACCGGCGTCGCTCGTGCTGCTGTCGGTGCTGCTCATCCTGTTTCTCTACGGGTCGGTCATGCGCGAGCGCATCGAGAAGCTGTTCACCGTGACGTTTACCGACTATATGCACATGGAGCTCACATTCAGCAACATCACCCTCATCTTCGCGCAGCTGATGTCGGAAGGGCTGATCCTGCTCGCTCCTTTGTTTTTGATCGTCGTTGTCGTCGCCTTTTTGGCGCTGTACTTTCAGGTCGGCCTTATGGTTACGGGGGATCCGCTAATACCAAAGTTCGACAAGCTGGATCCGCTCAAGGGCGTGGCGAATTTGTTCAAGCTGCGGTCGGTGATCGAGCTGATCAAATCGATTCTGAAAATGTCGATCATCGGCGGTGTCGTTTTTTACACGATTTGGAAAGAGAAGCAAAACTTGATTCAAATGGCGGAGTGGCCGCTCGGTCAGACGTTCGCCTTTACGGGACACCTGATTCTGATTTTGGGGCTGCAAATCGCCGTCATCCTGCTCATCCTGGCATTGTTCGATTATTTTTATCAAAAGTACGAATTCGAAAAAAGCTTGCGCATGTCGAAAGACGATATTCGTCAGGAATACAAAAATACCGAAGGCGATCCTCTGATCAAAGGCAAAATTCGCGAGAAGCAAAAGCGGATGGCGATGATGCGCATGATGCAGGACGTGCCGAAGGCCGACGTCGTCATCACGAACCCGACGCACTTCGCAGTCGCGATGAAGTACGATCCGCAGAAGTCGGATGCACCGGTCGTACTGGCGAAGGGGATGGATTACATCGCCCTGCGCATTCGCCAAGTAGCCAAGGAGAACGGCGTCGTTACGATGGAAAACAAGCCGCTGGCCCGGGCGCTGTACGAGCAGGTGGAGATCGGGCAAACGATTCCCGCCGACCTGTTCCAAGCCGTCGCCGAAGTGCTGGCCTATGTATACAAGCTGAAGGGCAAAGTGAAATAAATGCAGTCTGACCGCAGCGCAATCGCATCACATACGCAGAAGGGAGGCCGTCCATGAAAACGAGAGACTTGATTATTCTAACCGGCATTATCGGCATTATCATGATGATGGTGATCCCGATCCCTCTGCTTTTGCTTGACTTCCTACTTATCATTAATATTTCGGTCGCCCTGGTGATCATCCTGATCGCGATGAATACGCAAGACGCGCTCGATTTCTCGATTTTCCCGACGCTGCTCTTGATCACGACGCTGTTCCGGCTGGCGCTCAACGTGTCGACGACGCGGAACATTTTGCGGGATGCGGAAGCGGGCAACGTCGTGGAGACGTTCGGCTCATTCGTCGCCGGGGACAATCTCGTCGTCGGCTTCGTCGTGTTCCTCATCCTCGTCATCGTGCAGTTCATCGTCATTACGAAAGGCTCGGAGCGGGTAGCGGAAGTAGGAGCGCGGTTCACCCTCGACGCGATGCCCGGCAAGCAGATGAGCATCGACGCCGACTTGAACTCCGGCCTGATCAACGAGCAGCAGGCGAAGGAACGCCGCCGCAAGATCGAGCGGGAAGCGGACTTCTACGGAGCGATGGACGGCGCGAGCAAGTTCGTGAAGGGGGACGCGATCGCAGGCATCGTCATCCTCGTCATCAACCTACTCGGCGGTCTGATCATCGGCGCCACCTTCCACGGAATGTCGCTCACGGAGTCGCTTACGACGTTCTCGGTTCTGACAATCGGCGACGGGCTCGTGAGCCAAATTCCGGCGCTGCTCATCTCGACCGCCGCCGGTATCGTCGTCACGCGCGCCGCCTCCGACGGCAACCTGGCAAGCGACTTGACGGCACAGCTGTTCAGCTACCCGAAGCTGCTCTATGTCGTCGCCGGAACGGTGTTGTTCCTCGGCATCTTCACGCCCATCCATGTCATCACGACGTTCCCGATCGCGGGCGTGCTCATTCTGGCCGCCCTGAGAATGCAGCGGAACTTGAACCAAAAGCAGGCCGAGACCGAACAGCTCGTCGAAGAGCAGCAAATCGAGGAAGTGCGCAGCCCGGAGAGCGTCATCAGCTTGCTGCAGATCGATCCGATCGAATTCGAGTTCGGGTACGGGCTCATCCCGCTCGCGGACACCCAGCAGGGTGGCGATCTGCTCGACCGCGTCATCATGATTCGACGGCAAATTGCGTTGGAACTAGGTCTTGTGGTCCCGGTGATCCGAATTCGCGACAATATTCAACTAAAACCGAACGAATATGTCATCAAAATTAAAGGAAATACAGTCGCGCGCGGTGAATTACTACTTAACCATTATTTGGCTATGAGTCCTGGGTACGATGACGATAGCGTCGTCGGCATCGAGACGCTGGAGCCGGCTTTCGGCCTGCCGGCGCTTTGGATCGACGAAGCGACCAAGGAGCGGGCCGAGCTGTCCGGCTACACCGTCGTGGATCCGCCGTCCGTCGTAGCCACACATCTGACGGAGATCATCAAGCGGCATGCGCACGAACTGATCGGCCGCCAAGAGACGAAACAGCTGGTCGACAACGTAAAGGAAACGTACCCGGCGCTGGTCGAGGAGCTCATCCCGAGCGTCTTGTCCATCGGCGACGTCCAGAAGGTGCTCTCGAAACTATTGAAGGAAAAAATCTCGATCCGCGATCTGGTTACGATCTTCGAAGCCATGGCCGACTACGGCACGTACACGAAGGACCCGGACATTCTGACCGAATACGTGCGCCAGGCGCTCTCGCGTCAAATTACCTTGCAGTATGCGTCGAACGCCGATTCCTTGAAAGTGATCACGATCGGTCCGTCGCTTGAGAAAAAAATCGCCGAAAGCGTGCAGCAGACGGAGCACGGCTCCTACTTGGCGCTCGATCCCAACGCCTCCCAGTCGATCTACCAGAAAGTGTCGGAGCAAGTGACCCGGATGATCCAGCACGGCCAGCAGCCGATCATTCTGGCTTCGCCGACGATCCGCATGTATTTGCGGCAGCTGCTGGAACGCACGATGCAGGACATCACGGTACTGTCCTATAGCGAGCTGGAACCGAGTGCCGAAATTCAAAGCGTAGGGGTGGTTAATTTATGAGAGTGAAACGCTACGTGGTGGACTCGATGCCTGAGGCGCTTGGGCGCATTCGAACGGACTTGGGGAAGGACGCCGTTATTCTGAATACGAAGGAGATCCGCTCCGGCGGGTTCCTCGGGCTGTTCGGCAAGAAGAAGATCGAAGTGATCGCCGCCACCGATTCGAACGCCCCGGCCGTCGCGCCCGGGGCTCCGGCCAAGCCGAGCGCGGCCTCGGTCATGGCCGCGGCGTTCGGCGGCGCAGCCGCACCGGCACCCGCGCCGGCGCCAGTAGGCGTGCCGCTCTCGACCGCCGCGAATGCGTATGGCCGCTCCGACACGCATCCGGTGTTCGTCGGCGGCAGCGCTCCGGTCGCCGCGGCGCTTGCCGTGGCGGAGGAGGAGGCGCTGCCGCCGATTCCGGTCGTGAACGCGGCTCCGCCGGTGGCCGTTCAGCTGCCTGCGGTCCATCGGCCGGAGCAGGCCCCGGCCCAGCCGCAGCCGTCCTCGCAAGCGGCCGGACTGTCGGGAGTCGGCTCGACCCGGGCCAGGCCGAAGGAAGATCAGCTGCTCGAAGAGATCAAACAGATGAAAGAAATGATGGCGCGGCTGTCGGGCAAGATCGGCGACGAGCCGCGCTACCCCGAGGCGATCGGCCGATTCCGCACGCGACTGCTCGATCAGGAGATCGAGGAGGATCTCGTCGATCGTATCCTGCGACTGGCGGCGGAGCAGTTCACGGCACCTGAGTCGCCGGGTACCGATGTATATGCCGAGGAGACGGTGCGCGCGCAGCTGAAGGATCTGCTGACGGCCTCCGCCCCGAAGGCGATCGCCCCGGACACGCGCATCGCGCATTTCGTCGGGCCGACCGGGGTCGGGAAGACGACGACGATCGCCAAGCTGGCGGCGGAGCAGGTGTTGAAGTACAACCGTAAGGTTGGCTTCATTACGTCCGATACATACCGGATCGCCGCCGTCGAGCAGCTCAAGACTTATGCGACGATTCTGAACGTGCCGCTCGAGGTCGTGTTCTCCCCGCAGGAGCTGGTGAAGGCGTTCCAGCAGCTGCAGGACTGCGAATTGATTTTCATGGATACGGCCGGCCGCAATTTCCGCAATCCGATGTATGTGTCCGAGCTCAATTCGCTGCTGCAGGCGCGGGGCAAGAGCGAGACGTTCCTCGTCTTGAGCCTGACGTCCAAGTACAAGGACATGAAGGCGATCACCGACAACTTTGCCAAATTCCGTTTGGATAAAGTGCTGTTTACCAAGATGGACGAAACGCGTTCGTACGGGTCCATACTCAACCTGCTGTACGATTTTCCGATACAGCTGTCCTATATCACCAACGGTCAGAATGTGCCGGACGATATTATGGAAGCGAACGAAGAACAGTTGATTAATCGCATCTTGGAGGAAGCGAGCCCATGAATGATCAAGCCCAGAGCTTGCGAAATTTAATCGCCCATCAGCAGGAGAGCCGTACGTCCAATACCCGGATCATTACCGTCACGAGCGGCAAGGGGGGCGTAGGCAAGTCGAATTTTACATTGAATTTCGCGCTGACGCTGCAAGCGCAGGGGTACAAGGTGCTTGTTTTCGACGCGGACATCGGACTCGCCAATATCGATGTGCTGATGGGCGTCTCGTCGAAGTACAGCCTCTACCATTTGCTGAAGCGCGAGAAGACGATCTGGGAGATCATTCACAAAGGGTACAACGACCTGGAGTTTATCGCCGGCGGTTCCGGGTTCAACGACTTGATTCGCTTGTCGGAGGAAGAGGTCGATTACTTCGCCGATCAGGTGAACCAGTTGAACGGGTATGTCGACTACATCATCTTCGACACCGGCGCCGGATTGTCCAAGGAGACGCTGAAGTTCATCGTATCCGCGAATGAGACGATCGTGGTTACGACGCCTGAGCCGACCTCGATCACGGATGCGTACGCCATTATTAAAATGGTGCATTCGATGGGGCTCGACGTGAAATTCAAGCTGGTCGTAAATCGGGTCACCGAGGCGCGGGAGGGGAAGATCACCGCCGACAAGATCAGCATGGTCGCCCACAAATTCCTGAACCTGGACATCCCGACCTTGGGCTTCGTGGAAGACGACAGCTCCGTCTCGAAGGCGGTCAAGCGGCAAGTGCCGTTCACGATCGCCTACCCGAACAGCAGTGCGAGCCGCAGCATTCACCATCTCGTGGAGCGGTTTCTTGCGGGCGAGACGACGCCGGAGCCATCGCCGGGCGCGGCGGGCGTCAAAGGGTTTTTAAGCAAAATGATGAAGCTCTTGAAATAATCCCTGGATCAGAGCGGATACGACAGCAAGGAAAGGGTGAGCCGGTTGGCCAAGTACAACGTTCTGGTCGTGGACGATTCGGTGTTCATGCGCAAAATCATCTCCGATATGATCGGCGAGGACGACCGATTCCAAGTGATCGATACGGCGAGAAACGGCCGAGAAGCGGTCGCGAAGACGAAGCAGCACGCGCCGGATGTGATCACGCTCGACATTGAGATGCCGGAGATGAACGGGCTCGAGGCGCTGAAGATCATTATGGAGGAATCGCCGACCCCGGTCATCATGCTCAGCAGCTTGACCGAAGAAGGCGCGAAGGAAACGATCGCCGCCCTCGAGCTGGGCGCGATCGACTTCGTGCGCAAGCCGTCCGGCTCGATCTCCTTGGACTTGTTCAAGGTGCAGGAGATGCTGATGGAGAAGCTGTTGGTCGCCGCTACGTCCCGCGTCCCTCCTGTTCAGCTTGGCAAGATAAGGGGAGTTACGCGGCCAAAACCGCCATTGACACCGGGTCCCGAGCTCAAGCCGATTCAACCGTCACCGCCGCTCGAACGACCGAAGAAGCCGGCGATTCCAGACTTCCCGGAACCGGCTCCGAAGCCCGATTCGGCGAGCTTGACGGGGCCCCCGAAGCTGCCGGAGAGCCGACCCAAATCGCCGACCCGCGTGGAGCAGCTCGTAGCTATCGGGACGTCCACCGGGGGCCCCAGGGCCCTGTACCAAGTGCTGACGCCCTTGCCCGAGCAGTTCCCGGCGGCGATCGTCATCGTACAGCACATGCCGCCCAACTTCACCCGTTCGCTTGCACAGCGGCTGGATGCGAACTCGCACATTCGCGTCGTGGAAGCGGCGCACGGCATGGCGCTGGAGAACGGGACCGCCTATATCGCCCCCGGCGGTTGGCATATGGGCGTAGAGCGAAGCGAGACCGGCGGGTATCGGGTCAAGCTTAGCCAGGAAGAGCCGCGAGGCGGCCACCGCCCGTGCGTGGATACGCTGTTCGAGACGATCGTCCCGCTGCAGGAGCTGAAGCGCCACGTCGTGCTGCTGACCGGCATGGGCAGCGACGGCGCGCAGGGCATGCTCCGGCTGCGACAGGCGGGCGCGGCGATGACGATCGCCGAATCCGGCGAGACGTGTGTAGTACACGGAATGCCTAGAGCCGCGTCGGAGCTTGGCGGCGCCATGCTCGAGCTTCCGCTTTACGATATAGCTCCACAGCTGATCCGGGCCGTATCTATGTAAGAGCATGACCGGGTTCGGCAGACCGTCCGACGTAAGCGTCAGTCACTTCAGGGAGGTGTCAGATTAATGGAATTAAACCAATACCTAAGTATGTTTATCGATGAATCGAAAGAACATTTGCAAGCGATCAACGAAAACCTGTTGAAGCTGGAAGCGACCCCGGAGGACATCAGCATCGTCCAGGTCATCTTCCGGTCGGCCCATACGCTGAAGGGCATGTCGGCGACGATGGGGTTCGAGGACCTGGCATCGCTCACGCACGAGATGGAGAATGTGCTCGACCTGGTGCGCAATCACAAGCTGCAGATGAATCCGTTCATCTTCGACACGATCTTCCGCAGCGTGGACTCGCTCGAGAGCATGGTGCACGACATTACGGCCGGCGGAACCGGGAAAGCCGATGTTACCGAGATCGTCCAAGCGCTGAAGTCGATCGTCTCCGGCGACTATGCCAGTGGCGGTGCCGCCTCAGGTAGCGCGGCGGGCGAATCGGCCCCGTTCGCGGACCGGCTCGACGAATTCCAATACTCCGTCCTGCTGCAATCGCTTGAGGCGGGCATGCAGGTGTACCGGATCGAGGTAGCGTTGCAGGCTACATGCATCCTAAAAGCGGCCCGGGCCTATATGGTATTCGATACATTGGAGCAGAACGGGGAAGTTGTGAAGTCGTTCCCGTCTGTCGAAGACATCGAGAAAGAGAAATTCGATCGCGGGTTCACCGTGTTCGTCGTCTCGCACGTGGAGGCGGCTGTCCTCGACAAGGCGGTCGCCAACATCAGCGAGATCGAGCGCGTAGAAGTCGCCCCCCTCGATGCCGATGCGCTCTTCAAGCTGAAGGCAGCCGGAGGACGCGATGCCGCTGGGGCCTCGACGTCCGCGGCTCCCGCCGAGGCGAAGGCGCAGACGTCCGCGCTGCAGCAAATGTCGGCCGCCAGCGCGGTGCTGGACAAACCGGCTGCGGCGGGCTCCCCGGCCTCCGCACCGGCGCAAGCACCGTCGGCCGCTCCGGTAGGCGGCCGAACGATCCGCGTCGACATCGAACGGCTCGACGTACTGATGAACTTGTTCAGCGAGCTGCTGATCGACCGGGTCCGGCTCGAGCAATTGGCGAGCGAGATTCGCGTGAACGACCTGACGGAAACGGTCGAGCATATGGCCCGCGTCAGCACCGATCTGCAGAACATCGTCTTGAAGCTGCGCATGGTGCCGGTCGACAACGTGTTCAACCGGTTCCCGCGTATGATTCGCGATCTGGCCAAGTCGCTGGACAAGAAGGTTGACCTGGTCATTACCGGCGCCGAAACCGAGCTCGACCGCACCGTCATCGACGAGATCGGCGATCCGCTCGTGCACTTGCTCCGCAATGCCGTCGATCACGGCATCGAGACAGTCGCGGAGCGTATTGCGGCCGGCAAGCCGGAGACGGGAACCGTCCAGCTGCGCGCTTACCATAGCGGCAATCACGTGTTCATCGACATTCAGGAAGACGGCAAGGGCATCAACCGCGATAAAGTGGTGAAGTCCGCGATTGAGAAGGGCGTACTGTCCGCCGAGCAGGCGAAGAGCTTGAAGGACGAAGAGGTGTACCAGCTGCTGTTCGCGTCCGGCTTCAGCACGGCGGACAAAATCTCCGATATTTCCGGTCGCGGCGTGGGGCTAGACGTAGTGAAGACGAAGATCGAGTCGCTCGGCGGCAATGTGACGGTGGCGTCCAAGCTAGGCCAGGGGACTACGTTTACGGTCCAGCTCCCGCTCACGCTGTCCATCATCTCGGCCATGCTCATCCGCATGGGCGACGAGAAATACGCGATCCCGCTGTCCTCCATTCTGGAGACGTCGATCGTGCAGCGGGACCAGATCCGCCTCGTGCACGGTGCGAAGGTGATTCAGTTCCGCGACCATATCGTGCCGCTCGTCTCGCTCAGCAGCCTGTTCGACATTCCGAGCTACTCGGAAGCGAACGAAGCGGAGACGGAGATCGTAGTCATCCGCAAAGGCGACAAGATGGCTGCGCTGATGGTCGACGAATTCATCGGGCAGCAGGAGATCGTCCTCAAGTCGCTCGGCCTATATTTGACGAACTTGTTCGCCGTCTCCGGCGCTACGATTCTGGGAGACGGGCAAGTCGCTTTAATTATCGATACGAACGCTTTGATCAAATAAGGGGGTTAGGACTATGGGAGAAGAACTGAAAGTGATCGTATTTACACTGGCGCACGAGCAATACGGCGTTGAAGTGGACAGCGTCCGGACGATCGAGCGGATGCAGCCGCTCACCCGCGTGCCGAAGACGCCGGCATTCGTCAAGGGCGTCATCAACCTGCGCGGCGTCGTCGTGCCGGTCATCGACCTGCGCGGCCGCTTCCAGCTGGCCGAATCCGACTACACCGACAATTCGCGGATTATCATCGTCGCGGTCAAGGATATGGAAGTCGGCTTGATCGTCGACTCCGCGAACGACGTGCTCGATGTCGATTCCGACTCGATCGAGGCTCCTCCGGAGATCGTGGGCGGCATTCGCGCCAAATATTTGCGCGGCGTGGCGAAGCTCCCGTCCGGCAGCCTGCTCGTGCTGCTGAACCTCGAGGAAGTGCTGAACAAGAGCGAGATCGTGCAGCTGGAACAGCTTGAGGCGTAGATGGCGAACTTCTATGATTTCGCCGAATTTCAGTTGGATGTGTTGAAAGAGGTCGGCAACATCGGGGCGGGCAATGCCGCGACGGCTTTGTCCCGGCTGCTCGACAAGCCGATCGACATGCAAGTCCCGAAGGTCAACCTGCTGCCGTTCGAGGACATCGTGAACAGCCTTGGCGGGGCCGAACAGGTCGTGCTGGCCGTTTTCCTCCGGGTCGTGGGGGAAGTGCCGGGCAACATGTTTTTCTTCTTCACCGAAGATTCCGCCAAGCGGCTGCTTCATAATTTCGCAGGCATCGACGTCGAGCAGCCCGGCTCTTACTCGGAGATGGAGCTGTCGGCGCTGAACGAGATCGGAAACATTTTGGCCGGCTCCTACTTGAGCTCCTTGTCCGACTTCACAAAGCTGAATATGATTCCAACGGTGCCCGCTTTAACGATTGATATGGTAGGAGCCATCATAAGTTACGGTTTGTTGCAATATGGTGAAATGGGGGACCACGCCCTGTTTATCGATACCCAGTTCCTCGAAGGGTCGGATCAAGTGAAAGGGCATTTCTTCTTCATTCCCGATCCGGAAGCGTTCGACAAGCTGTTCCATTCGCTCGGAGTACCGTTAGAATGACCCCGGATACGATCGTAAAAGTCGGAATGGCGGATTTGAATATCCTCGAGACGATCGGAATCTTGAAGACGACGGGATTGGGCTCGTGCGTGGGCGTGACCCTGTATGATCCCGTTACGAGAATCGCCGGTATGGCGCATGTTATGCTGCCTTCATCGGACATTGCGAAGGAAGGGACGCTGAACGTCGCCAAGTACGCCGACACTGCGATCCCGGAATTGATCGACCGGCTGAAGCGGGCGGGTGCGTCCGTGCGCCGGCTGGAAGCGAAGCTCGCGGGCGGTGCCCAAATGTTCGCTTTCGTCGGTACTCAGGATACGATGCGCATTGGCCCGCGGAACGTGGAGTCTTGCAAGGCGATCCTGGGTGCGGCCTCGATCCCGATCCGGGCGGAGGATACCGGCGGCACCTTCGGGCGGACGATCGAGTTTCATAACGCTACAGGTACTCTGGTACTGCGAACCGTTCAACAAGGAGTCAAGGAAATTTGATGATAGGGACCTTTCGTTGGAATTTGGTGTTGGGGGCCGTCGGGTTCGGATTTACGTTCCTGCTCTCGGTTGGCGATAACTTTTTCATTACTACTCTTTGGCAGAGCGTTTACGGATTTCTCATCATGTTTGGGGTAGGCTTCGCAATACGCTTCGGGCTCGGCACCTTGGCGGGGCTGAAAGAGTTTCAAGAGACGGCGGCGCAAGCGGCGAGTCCGGAGGATGGCAAGGGCCAGTCGGTCGATGCGGTTACTCCGGTCGATCAGGATGAACTGGACCGGCTGCTCCGGGAAGAGCGGTCCGACACCGATCCGGCGAAGGAGGAGTTTCAGTTGCTCAAGCCGAAGAGGCTCACGACATTGCCCGCCGAGCCGGATGAGCTGGCCCAAGCGTTGCGGCGCCTCACGGAAGAGTAAGGAGTGCGGTGAAACATGATGCAACAAAAGCAATCCCCTATATCCAAGATGGACCTATGGAAGCAGTGGAAAGTGGACGGCTTGCTCTCGGCGAAACAAATGTTGATCGAGCAATATTTGCCCTTGGTCGACTACGTCGTGAATCGCCTGCTCATCGGTCTGCCCCGCAATGTATCCCGGGACGATCTGTGCAGCTACGGGATGCTCGGCTTGATCGACGCGGTGGAAAAATTCGATTATGAACGGGGGCTCCAATTCGAGACGTACGCTTCCTGGCGCATCCGGGGGGCGACGATCGACGGGCTGCGGCAGGGCGATTGGGTGCCGCGGTCCGTCCGCGAGAAAGCCAAGCGGCTGGAGGATGCGTATCAAAAGCTCGAGCAGGAATACCTCCGGTCCGTGACGGATCGGGAGATCAGCGCCTATTTGCAGATCACGGAAAAAGAGTTTCAACAAATGCTTCAGGAAATCTCCATCACGACGGTCAGTTCGTTCGACGATCCGATCAAGGATGAGGACGCGGAAACGCGGTTGTCGCTGCTCATTGACGAAAAGGCGAAAAACCCGGAATATAAGGTTAACGAGTATTACTTGAAGGAGTCGCTCGCCAAGGCGATCGAAAAGCTGACCGAGAAGGAACGAACGGTCGTGTCACTGTTCTACTATGAGGAGCTGTCGCTTAGTGAAATCGCCGAAGTGATGTCGTTATCGCCCTCCCGGATCTCGCAGTTGCATTCGAAGGCTATTTTGCGGCTCAGAGGCTCGCTTGCCAGGTGGAAAAACCAACTGCTTCAAGACTGAAGCGGGAAGGAGGAAATTGGATTGTCCAGTGAATATGCTGTTGAACAATGGATGACCGTGGAGCTGTCGGATGATCGAGTGTACGCTTATCTCGCCATCCAACCGATGGCCGAGCCGATCACTTGCACACTCAAAGACTTGGAGGATTTGCTCAGCCGCTACCGGGTCCGATATGGTGTGAAACAGGGCATCCTGCAGCAGATCGCGGAGAACCCGAGGAGATTCGCCGGCAAGATGACGCTGATCGCGGAAGGAGAACCTCCGAAGGCTGGGAGGGACGGCGAGATTCGCATGTTGTACGATACGGAACAGGCGAACAAGAGACCGCAGGAGAACGACGACGGCACGGTGGATTTCAAAGAAATCTCCCGGATCTGGAACGTGCGCAAAGGGCAGCTGATCGCGGAACGGATCGTGGCGGAAGAAGGCACGCCGGGCAAATCGGTGTCCGGGGAAGTGCTGGAAGGTCGGAGAGGCAAGGAAGCCAAGTTCAAGATCGGTAAAAATGTCGTCTCCGACGGCGACCAGCTCGCGCTCTACTCCGCCATGGACGGGATGATGACGTTAACCGACCGGGGCAAGATCAATGTGTTTCCGATCTACGAGGTGAACGGGGATGTCGACTACCGGATCGGCAATATCGATTTTTTCGGCTCGGTCGTCATTCGCGGCAACGTGCTGCCCGGGTTCAAGGTGAAGGCGGCCGGGGATATCCGCGTAACGGGCGGCGTCGAGAGCGCCGAACTCGAAGCGGTCGGTTCGATCGAGATCAGCGCCGGCATTCTCGGGCATAACAAGGGCATGATCCGCGCGGGGGTGAATGTGAAAAGCGCCTTCATCCAGGATGCGCAGGTGGAAGCCGGCCAAGACATTCTAGTGACGCAAAGCATCATGCATTCGCAGATTCGGGCCGGCCGCAACGTGATCTGCAAAGGCGCCAAAGGATTGATCATCGGAGGCACCGTGCAGGCAGGGGAGAAAGTCGTCGCGCGCGTCGTAGGCAACACGATGTCTACGCCAACTGCGATCGAAGTGGGCGTCCTCCCCGAGCTGCGGAACGAGCTCAGTACGCTGCGCACTCAGCTGCGGCAGCTGGCGGACAGCCTGGACAAGACGGAGAAGGCGCTCGTGCTGCTCGATCAGATGGCCGCGGCCGGACAGCTCAGTCAAGATAAAATCGCGATGCGCATCAAGCTGACGCATACGAAGAAGCAAGCGTTGGAGGAACAAGCCGCATCGAGAGAGCGTATATTGGAGATAGAGAAAACGCTCGAGGATACGGACCGAGCCCGCGTCGAGATCATCTCGATCGTCTACGGCGGCACGAAGATCGTCATCGGGCGGTATACCCGGTTCGTCAAGGAATCTGCGCCTCGGGTTTATTTCAAATATTTGGACGGCGATATCGCCATGCTGCCGAACTCATAAATCGAACTGTCCCTTACCCATAAGCTAAGCCGTCCGCCATACCGAACCGAATGAGGTGATCGTATGAGCTTGAAATCGGTTGAAATGCAATTGGCGATTCCTCGAACGAAGGAAGCCGGGGTTGTTCAAAATCAGCTGTACCACAAACCGATGGTTGATCAAGCTGCACTCGCGGCAGGTGCGATGCAGCAAACGGAGCAACAGCGCCGCAAAGCGAGCAAGGTGGAAGAGTCCGTGCCGAAGCGGATCAAGGACGGTTCGGGCGAGCGTCGCGAGAAGCCTCCATCATCGGCAAAGGCGGGAGCAGGCGTCAAGAAATCAGGCTCCAGGCCGGCCGATGAGCCGAATGGCCACCCTTTCAAAGGGCGTCATATTGATTTGTCGTTGTAGCAGCTGCTGATACCTACTATTTAAAAGCGAAAAGGTGAAAACGGTGGAACCTTGGCTTTATATCGTGCTGTTGGGCGCCGTGGTGCTCGTCTTCGCCACGCTCAAACCCGGTAAGCGCACGGAAGCGGTACCTGGCACGACAATGAAAGAAATCGAAGCGACGATGGATCAGTTCACGGCCGAGCTGGAAGAGGAGAACCGCCAGCTGCTGGAACTGGTAAGCGAGATGAAGCATGACCATGAGAAGCATACCGCGAAGCTTCAGGGCCGGCTCGAGGCGCTCGAACGGCAAAATCTCGACATCACGAAGCAGCTCGACCGGCTGCTGCAGGCAGAAACGCAGGCTAGGGTGCAAGAGGCCGCCGTTCAACAGACGGCGACGTCTGCAGCGCCGATTGCGGACAAGCTGTCCGCCGCCGCGACCGGGGGTTCCGGCATACCGGCCGGGCAGCCCGTACCGGCGCAGCCGGATACGGACGCCGAGCCCGCGGGCGGGATGAACATCCGCAGTCGCTATGCCGATCTGTTCCGGCTGGAGAAGCAAGGCAAGTCGATTGACCACATCGCGAAGAAGCTGGGCATGAACAAGGGCGAAGTGATGCTCATCTTGCAGCTGGCGAAGCAGGAGGATGGGGCCCGTGCTTAAGAACAAAACGTATCTCGTCGGGCTCGGCAGCGGATTGATCCTCGGCGCGGTGCTGCTGCAGCTCATGTGGAAAGTCGATCAATTGGAGAATAAGTCCGTGAACCTAGGCTCCCTGACGGCGGAGCAAGTCAGGAGCGAGGCGGAGCGGCTGAATTTGAAGGTGTACACGCAGCAGCAGGTGGAAGAGCTGAAGGCGAAAGCGGCGGAGGACGAGAAAGCGCGGTTGGCAAAGACAGCCGGAACACCAACCGGAACAGCTGCTGGAGCCACTGGAGCGGCCGGAGCAGCCGCTACACCGTCAGCGCCAGCCACTCCGGCGCCTGCGAATACGCCGACTCCGCCCGCTGCGAACACCGCGGCCGCGACGCCTGCCCCTAGTCCGACGCCGACGATCCGCTCCGTGTTTATCCCTGATAAGACGGACGCCACGTCGGTCGCCAACCTGCTGGTCCAAAGCCAGATCCTCACCGAACCGACGAAATTCATCGCACTACTGGAGGAGCAAAAGCTGAGCGGCCGAATCCGCTTTGGCTATCATGAATTCGCGAACAATGCGGATGTCGCCGACGTTGTCAGGATTATTACGCTGCCCTAACCCCGAACCTTTCACCTCGCGTGCAAAGGTTCGAATGCTGTTGCAAGGCGTGCGGCAGTTATGGTATAGTTATTGACGGTGTTAAAAACCACACGCCATTTAATTCCTGCGAGGGTGCTAGAGAAGCCTTTATAGGCGGACATAGTCTTGTCGGAAGATGCGGATGGCGGAGGAAAACTCAAAACCAACCAGAGGAGGTGCGTGAGGATGGCAGTAATCTCCATGAAACAGCTGTTGGAAGCTGGGGTACACTTCGGACATCAAACCCGTCGTTGGAACCCGAAAATGGATCGTTACATCTTCACCGAAAGAAACGGAATTTACATTATCGACCTGCAAAAGACTGTGAAAAAAGTCGAAGAAGCTTATAACTTCGTCAAGCAGCTTGCAGAAGAGGGCGGCACCATGCTGTTCGTCGGCACGAAGAAGCAAGCGCAAGATTCGGTCGCCGAAGAAGCGGAACGCTGCGGCATGTACTACATCAACCAACGTTGGTTGGGCGGTACGTTGACCAACTTCTCCACCATTCAGAAGCGCGTGAGCCGTCTGCATGAGCTGGCGAAGTGGGAAGAGGACGGCACGTTCGAAGTGCTGCCGAAAAAAGAAGTCATCATTCTCCGCAAGGAGAAAGAGCGCCTCGAGAAGTTCCTTGGCGGGATCAAGAACATGAAGAAGCTGCCTAGCGCCTTGTTCATCATCGATCCTCGCAAAGAGCGCATCGCGGTTGCCGAAGCCCGCAAGCTGGGCATCCCGATCGTCGGCATCGTCGATACGAACTGCGATCCGGACGAAATCGACTACGTCATCCCGGGCAACGACGACGCGATCCGCGCTGTCAAGCTGTTGACCGCGAAGATGGCCGATGCGATCGTCGAAGCGCACCAAGGCGAGACTACGACCGCTTAATTGCATCCGAACACGAAAGATCAGGGTGGTTGGAAGGTTACTTAACCTCTCGCCGCCCTTTTTTTGAACGAATAGATCTGACCGATCCCCTAAGGAGGAACTTCCATTATGGCAGTAACAGCAGCTCAAGTAAAAGAATTGCGTGAAAAAACCGGAGCCGGAATGCTCGATTGCAAAAAAGCGTTGGAGCAAGCGGACGGCGACATGTCCCGGGCGAGTGAAATTCTTCGCGAGAAGGGCTTGGCCGCTGCGGCGAACAAAGCGGGCCGCGTCGCGACCGAAGGCCTCGTGGAATCCTACATCCATGCGGGCGGCCGTGTAGGCGTGCTCGTGGAAGTGAACTGCGAGACCGACTTCGTAGCGAAGACGGATGCATTCCGTCAATTCGTGCGCGATATCGCAATGCAGATCGCCGCTACGAACCCTAAGTTCGTGCGCCGGGAAGAAGTTTCCCAAGAAGAGCTGGACAAGGAGCGCGAAATCCTGAAAGCTCAAGCGCTCAACGAAGGCAAGCCGGAGAAAATCGTCGAGAAGATGGTCGAAGGCCGTCTGGGCAAATACTATGAAGAGTTTTGCTTGATGGAACAAGCCTTCATCAAGGATCCGGACAAAACGGTAGCCACCTTGCTGCAAGAAAAAGTAGCCACCATCGGCGAGAACATCACGATTCGTCGTTTCGTGCGCTATGAATTGGGCGAAGGGCTGGAGAAGAAAGTCGACAACTTCGTAGAAGAAGTAATGTCTCAAGCTCGTCTGTAATAAAATGCCCTTTCCAAATGGAGATTACCCCAAGGAACACATTGTGTTCCTTCTTTTTTAAAAGAAAGCGTTCTTTGGTAACCCTGCCGGGCGATGGGGCATTCTAAGTAAGGCGCCGTCGCCTGTGCGGGATCAGTTAGGAGGATATCAAGGTGGAGCGACCCGAGTACAAACGAGTAGTGCTTAAGTTAAGCGGAGAAGCGCTGGCTGGGCAGCAAGGATACGGCATTGACAGCGAGATGATCGCTTCGATCGCCCAGCAAGTGAAGGATGTGCACGAGCTGCAAGTCGAAGTGGCGATTGTCGTCGGCGGAGGCAACATATGGCGCGGTATCGCAGGCAGTGCGAAGGGAATCGACCGGGCAACGGCTGACTACATGGGGATGCTCGCGACGGTGATGAATTCGCTGGCGCTGCAGGATGCGCTGGAGCAGATCGGGGTACCGACCCGCGTGCAGACGTCGATCACGATGCAGCAAGTAGCGGAGCCTTACATCCGGCGTCGCGCGATTCGGCATTTGGAGAAGGGCCGTGTGGTGATTTTCGCCGCCGGTACCGGCAATCCGTACTTCTCGACCGATACGACGGCCGCGCTGCGTGCGGCGGAGATCGAAGCCGAGGTCATCCTGATGGCCAAGAACAAGGTCGACGGGGTGTACAGTGCCGATCCGTTCAAAGACGCAACGGCGGAGAAATTCGAAACCTTGACTTATATGGAAGTACTGAGCAAAAACTTGGGCGTTATGGATTCCACGGCTTCTTCTTTGTGCATGGACAACAACATTCCGCTGGTCGTCTTCTCCATCTCGGAGGAAGGCAACATCAAGCGCGTCGTGCTTGGCGAGAAAATCGGAACGATTGTGAAAGGGAGTATCGACTAATGCCGCAAACGATTAAGAAAAACGCAGAAGACCGCATGGAGAAAGCGATCGGGTCGCTGAGAAAAGAGCTCGCTTCCTTGAGAGCGGGGCGCGCTACGCCGGCAATGTTGGATCGCGTCCAGGTGGAATATTACGGCTCGATGACGCCGGTGAACCAATTGGCCAACATCAATACCCCGGATTCCCGAACACTGCTCATTCAGCCATGGGACAAGTCTTCGCTCTCCGCGATCGAGAAGGCGATTCAGAAGTCGGATCTCGGCCTGACCCCTTCGAATGACGGGCTGGCTATCCGGTTGATGGTGCCGCCGCTTACGGAAGAGCGCCGCAGCGATCTGGTGAAGATGACGAAGAAGTTCGGCGAGGAAGCGAAGGTAGCGATCCGGAACATTCGCCGCGACGCCAATGACGAGATTAAGAAAATGGAAAAAAACGGGATTTCCGAAGACGAGTCCAGAAGACATCAGGACGATGTCCAAAAGCAAACCGACAAGTATATTGCGGAAGTCGACAAAGTGTTGGCGGCCAAAGAGAAAGAAATCATGGAAGTGTAGATTCGCGCGACGGAGTCCCCTGCTGGCTCAGCCCCACAAAGTGACGTGAAGCTCCGAGGATCATTGCGAGTACTTTGCGGGGAACAGAAAGGGGATTTTTGTTTGTATAGGAATTCGGACCGGTACGGCTCAGCCGCCAATCGCGCGAACGCTGATGGATGTGGGGGATAGAGGCATGTGGAACAAACTCAAACGATGGTTGTCCGGTTCGGGGCAAGCTGACGCTCCGATCGCAATAGGACGCGAGAACATTCCCGAGCACATCGCGATTATTATGGACGGCAACGGCCGATGGGCCAAGCGCAGAGGCTTGCCGCGGGTGGCCGGCCATCATGCCGGTATGAAGGCGATCAAGCGGATCACGATCGCCGCCGACGAGCTGGGCGTCAAGGTGTTGACGCTGTACTCGTTTTCGACCGAGAACTGGAAACGGCCGGTGGACGAAGTCGAATTCCTGATGAAGCTGCCTCAGGAATTCCTCGCGCTCGAGATCGACGAGCTCATCCGCAAAAATGTCCAGGTTCGCATGATGGGCTGGAGAGACAATGTCCCGGCGCATACGCTCGCCGCTGTGGAAGAAGCGATCGAGAGGACGAAGCACAATACCGGACTTATTCTTAATTTCGCCTTCAATTATGGCAGCCGGCTGGAGCTCGTGACTGCCATTCAGACGATCGCGGAAGCGGTTCGCCGGGGAGAGCTGATGCCGCAAGACATTCAGGAAGAGCATATCTCCGCTTGTTTACTGAGCGCGGATTTGCCGGATCCCGATATGATCATCCGGACGAGCGGCGAAATCCGCATCAGCAACTTCATGCTGTGGCAGATGGCTTACGCCGAGCTTTGGTTCACGGATGTGTACTGGCCGGATTTCGACGAGACGATGTTCCGGCAAGCTGTTAGCGAGTACCAACGCAGAGCTAGACGCTACGGCGGAATCTAATAGACGGCGGAACGGAGGAACGCATGTGAAACAAAGAGTGGTCACCGGTGTATTGGGCGGGGCCGGGTTTCTGGCTCTTCTCGTGTGGGGCGGCTACGCGTTCGCGGGCCTGCTGCTGCTGCTCGCCGTCATTGGCATGTATGAGTACAACCGGATGAACCGGATGAATCCGAACGGACTGTCCGCAGGCGTCGCCCTGATCGGGACGATTCTGCTTGTCTTTCCTTGGAGCGTGTGGACGAACTGGTCGCCGAACTGGGAAGCGATCGCTTGGGTGACCCTGTTCGCTCTGTTCGCGATTACGGTACTCTCCAAGAACAAAGTCCAACTCGACCAAGTCGCCCTGCTGTTCGCAGGGATGGTATACATAGGGGCCGGGTTTCAGTATATGCTGCTGACCCGTCTATCCGAGCACGGCTTGTTCTGGACTTTGCTCATCTGTGTCTGCATCGCGTTGACGGATTCGGGCGCCTACTTCACCGGGAGGCTGATGGGACGTACGAAGCTGTGGCCGTCCATCAGTCCGAACAAGACGGTCGAAGGCTCGATCGGCGGGATCGTCGTCTCGATTGTCGCGGCCTGCTGCTTTACCTTGTATGCCCCTGAGCTGTTGTCGGTGGGACAAGCCGTTCGGTTAGGTCTCGTCATCGCGGTTGTCGGGCAGATGGGCGACCTCATCCAATCCGCCTATAAGCGGGTGCGCGGCATTAAGGATACCGGCTCGCTCCTGCCCGGACACGGCGGCGTATTGGATCGGTTCGACAGCTGGCTTATCGTGTTTCCGTTTATTCATTTGCTAGGGCTGCTTCCTTAGGGATACAGCCGAATTCAAAGGTGGAATCCAACTTGAAACGAATTGCGGTTCTAGGCTCGACCGGCTCGATCGGGACGCAAACGCTGGACGTCATCGCACATCATCCGGAGCAGTTCCGATTGGAAGCGTTGGCAGCCGGGTCGAATGTCGATCTAGTGGTGGAGCAAATCCGTCGGTTCCGGCCGAAGCTCGTCTCCATGGCCGACCGCGACGGGGCGGAGCGGGTCAAGCAGGCGGCCGGTACCGGCGTGCGAGTCGTGTACGGCGAAGAGGGGCTCATCGAGGCTGCCGCCGCTACCGATGCGGAGCTCGTCGTGACGGCGATGGTCGGCAGTCAGGGACTCGGGCCGACTCTGGCGGCGATCGAAGCCGGCAAGCATATCGGGCTGGCCAACAAGGAGACGCTTGTCAGCGCCGGCCATCTCGTGACTGCGGCTGCCCGGCGTACGGGCGTCATGCTGCTGCCGGTGGACAGCGAGCATTCGGCGATCTTCCAGTGCCTGCACCGGGAGCCGTCCTCGCATGTCAGGAAGATCGTCCTCACCGCGTCCGGCGGCTCATTCCGCGACAAGACGCGGGATCAGCTAGAGGGCGTCACCGTGAAGGAAGCGCTGGCTCATCCGAATTGGTCGATGGGGGCGAAGATTACGATCGACTCGGCGACGATGGCGAACAAAGGACTCGAGGTGATCGAGGCCCATTGGCTCTTCGGGCTGGACTACGACCGGATTGAAGTGCTCATTCATCCGGAGAGCATCATTCACTCTTTCGTGGAGTTCAAGGACAAGAGCATCCTCGCCCAGATGGGCATGCCGGACATGCGCGTGCCGATCCAATACGCCCTTACTTATCCGGAGCGGCTCGACAGCCCGGCCGCCTCGCTCGATCTAACGGCGATCTCCCGCTTGAACTTCCGGGCGATGGACTACGACCGGTTCCCGATGCTGCGCATCGCCTTCGAATGCGGCCGGCTCGGAGGCACGGCGCCGACCGTGTACAATGCGGCCAACGAAGTGGCGGTAGCCCGGTTCCTGCAAGGGGATATCGACTTCCTGCACATCGAGACGATCGTCGAACGGCTGCTCGACGGGCATACGCCGCTCAGGGATCCGTCGCTCGAGGAAATCGCCGAACACGATAGACTGGCGCGCGAAGCGGCTCGGCGCATGACTTTGTAAGTCGCGGTTCTACGGATCGGGGCAAGCTTGTATTCATATAAGGAATAATGTTAATCTTAGAACACAGGCTTGCCAGACTCAGGGTTGTTAACATGGAAGCAGTCGGTTAACGCCGCCCGAAAGGATCGTGTGTATGTCACTACAAGTCATATTTCAGATCGTGCTGCTGTTCTTCGTGCTCGTCACGATTCATGAATGGGGCCATTATTATTTTGCCAAGCGCGCCGGCATTCTCGTCCGGGAGTTCGCGATCGGCTTCGGGCCGAAGCTGTTCTCGTTCAAGCGCGGCGAAACTCGATATACGCTGCGGCTGCTGCCCGTTGGCGGCTTCGTCCGCATGGCCGGCGAAGACCCGGAGATCGTCCACATCCAGCCCGGGCAGACGATTGCGCTCAGGCTGAGCGACGATCAGGTCACTCACATTTATCTCGATCAGCTCGACCAACGTTCCGATGTAGTCATCGGCACGGTCGAGAAGATCGACTTGGAACACGAGTTGAAGGTACGCTTGGAGGCGGGCGGCGAAGCCGAGACGTTCTCCATTCATCCTCAAGCCATGATGGTAACCAAGGGCAAGGAGACGCAGATCGCCCCGTGGAATCGGCAGTTCGGCAGCAAGACCGTCGGGCAGCGGGCGCTGTCCATCTTCGCCGGGCCGTTCATGAACTTCATCTTGGCGTTCGTTCTGTTCGTGACGGTTATGTTCCTGGCCGGTGTCCCGACGAATGTGAAGATTGAGAAGGTCGAACCGAATTCCCCGGCGAGCCAGGCGGGCATACAAGCGGGCGATATCATTAAGACGGTCAATGGGACAGAGATCCAGACTTCGACTTCGAAGCTGACGGACTTGATCGGCGGGTCGCAGGATAAGAAGATGGACTGGACCGTTATTCGCGGCGGGAAGGAAACGCCAATCCAGGTTACGCCGGCCAAGAACGCCGAAGGACGCATTATGGTCGGTATCGGGCTTACGTCCGACAAGCGCGGCACCGGCGTGGGCGAAGCGCTTAGCGGCGGCTGGGAGAACATGAAGCTCGCGACGACTCAGATTTTGCTCGGGTTCAAAATGCTCGTCATGGGGCAATTCTCCATGGACGATCTGGGCGGACCGGTGCGTATGGTGGAAGTGACTAGCGAGCATGCGAGTGCAGGGCTGCCCCAATACACATTCTGGGCCGCCGTGCTGAGCTTGTACCTCGGCATCTTCAACCTGCTGCCGATCCCGGCGCTTGACGGCAGCCGGCTCGTGTTCCTCGGCTTCGAAGCCGTTCGCGGCCGTCCGGTCGATCCGAACCGGGAGAGCCTCGTCCATTTCATCGGCTTCGCGGCGCTTATGCTGCTCATGATTGCGGTAACGTACAACGACATTATTCGTCTTGTGCGCGGCGAAAGTTAATAGCGTTAAGGGATTCTTATCATTTTGAGGTGACCATTCCATGTCCAAAGAGAAAGACAAGCAGTTCGTCCGGGAGATTACGCCGCAGAGCGAGGACTTCTCCCGCTGGTACATCGATACGATCAGCAAGGCGGAGCTGATGAGCTATTCGCCGGTACGCGGTTGCATCGTGTTCCGTCCGGACGGCTACGAACTATGGGAGAACATTCAGCGGGAGCTGGATGCGCGATTCAAGGAAACCGGGCACCGCAACGCCTATTTTCCGCTGTTCATTCCCGAGAGCTTCTTTCAGAAGGAGAAGGAGCACGTCGAGGGCTTTAATCCGGAGCTGCCTTGGGTAACGGAAGCGGCCGGGGAGAAGCTGGAGGAGCGGCTCGCGATCCGTCCCACATCCGAGACGATGATCGGGCATATGTATGCGAACTGGATTCAGTCGTACCGCGACTTGCCGCTGCTCATCAACCAATGGGCGAATGTCGTCCGTTGGGAGAAGCGGACGCTGCCGTTCCTGAGAACGAGCGAATTCCTTTGGCAGGAAGGCCATACGGCTCACGAAGACGAAGCGGACGCACGCAAGGAAACGATGCAGATGCTGGAGATTTACCGCGATTTCGTCGAGAATTTCCTGGCGATTCCGGTCATCACCGGCCAGAAAACCCCTTCCGAGAAGTTCGCCGGCGCGGTCGACACCTACTCGATCGAGGCGATGATGAAGGACGGGAAGGCGGTACAAGCCGGTACGTCGCATTACTTGGGCCAAAACTTCGCGAAGGCGTTCGAGATTCAGTACCTGGACCGGGAAAATCAGCAGCAGTACGTGCATACGACCTCCTGGGGGGTCAGCACCCGTTTGATCGGCGCCCTTATTATGGTGCATGGCGACGACCGCGGCTTGGTGCTGCCGCCTAAGGTAGCGCCGGTGCAGGTCGTCCTCGTTCCGATCGGACCTCCTAAGACTCGTGACGTGGTTATACCCAAGACGGACGAGCTGTTCGGCCAGCTGAAACGGGCGGGTTTGCGGGTTAAGGTAGACGACCGCGACCAGTCGCCAGGCTGGAAGTTCAACGAGCATGAGATGCGCGGCGTGCCGATTCGCATCGAGCTCGGCCCTCGCGATATCGAGAATGGACAAGCTGTGCTCGTGTCCCGCGTCTCCGGCGAGAAGCGCGTCGTGGCGCAAGACCGGCTGGTCGAGGAAGTCCAAGCTCTATTGGACGAAATCCACAACCAGATGTACGCCAATGCCAAGGCGTTTTTGGAGAGCAACTTCCGCACGGTAGATACGCTCGACGAGATGAAGGCGTTCCTGGAGCAGCAGCGCGGGTTCGTGCTCGCCGGCTGGTGCGGCTCCGAGGCGTGCGAGCATCAGGTGAAGGAAGAGACCGGCGCTACGAGCCGGAACATTCCGTTCGAGCCCCGCGAGCGGAAGTCGACCTGCCTCGTGTGCGGCTCGGAAGCGGCGCATACCATTGTATTCGGCCGCGCGCATTAACCGATTCCCGATTGGGAGACTTGCAGATTGAGAGACTAAGGGCAAAATACGGACCGCCAAGTCCATCGTTTTGCCCTTTCTATTTCTAAGGGAAAAGGAAATCCGGGGCCCACGCAAAGTACCAGGAATAAGCTGCGAAGGTCAACATCACTTTGTGGGGTAAGAAAGGAGACAGGATATGAACATTCGGGCAGACCAGCGCAACCGCTTCGAGCTGCTGCTGCAGCATTCGGGAGTTCCGGCCTCCATTGCCGAGACTTACATGGCGGACGCCTACATCGACCGGGTAGAGTGCAGCCGCAGCAACCGGGATTGGACGTTTTATTTGTCGTTCGCCACTGTAATGCCGCATGACGTCTATCGCAGCTTCTATCAATTGGTCAGCGAGAAGTTCAGACATATCGCCGCCGTACGAGTAGTTATTTCTTATGATGACCACGTCGAAGACTCCTTGTTGGTAGACACCTATTGGCCGTTGTTCATGGATTGGATCCACAAAGAGGCCCCTTCGATCAACGGTTGGCTGGGGAAGGCCAAGGTGGAGGCGGAAGGCAAGCTCGTAACCGTCTATTTGCTGGATACATTCGGCCTGGAGATGGCCAAGAAAAAAGCGGTCGATACATATGTGCAGCGCTTTTTCCGCGACTTTTTCGCCCGAACCTATCAAGTAAAGCTCGCCATCAATGAGGCGGGTGTGGAAGTGTACGAGCAGTTCGCCCAGCAGATCGTCGAAGAGGAGCGGTCGGTCATCCAAGAGCTGATCTCGGCTCCGCCGCCGGAGACCATTACGCTCGAGGCCGTAGTGCCCGACGCGGAGACGAAGCTCATGATCGGCTATGAGATCAAGGACGGCCCCGTGCCAATCCAGAACATCCAGGACGAAGAGAAGAAGATTACGATTCAAGGCATGATTTTCAACCTCGACAAGAAAGAGCTCCGCAATGGCAACACGTTGTTCGAGTTTAATTTGACGGATTTCTCCGACTCGCTTACGCTCAAAGCATTTGCCAAAAATAAAGAAGACTTGAAGATTCTTAGCCTGCTCGCGAACGGCAAATGGATTCGGGCCCGCGGCAAGGTAGAGTACGACCGGTTCATGATGGTGCCCGAGCTCGTCATGATTCCGTCCGATCTCGTCGAGGTGATGCCGCCGGCGGAGCGGACCGATAATGCGGAAGTCAAACGCGTCGAATTCCACTTACATACAACGATGAGCACGATGGACGGCATCACGTCGGTTGACGAGTATATCAAGACGGCGGCCAAGTGGGGGCACAAGGCGATCGCGATCACCGACCACGGCGGAGTACAGTCGTTCCCGGAGGCGAACAAAGCGGCCAAAAAGCATGGCATCCAAATCCTGTACGGGGTCGAGGGCAACGTTGTAAACGATTCGGTGCCCGTGGTGCTTAACGGGACACATGATCCCCTGCGCGAGGCGACTTACATCGTGTTCGATATCGAGACGACCGGCTTGTCGATTCTGAACAATCGCATCATCGAGCTGGCCGGAGTCAAGATGAAGGACGGCAAGGTGATCGATAAGTTCGAGACGTTCGTGGATCCCCACGAGAAAATTCCGTATCACATTACCCAACTGACGCACATCACGGACGATATGGTCAAGGGCGCGCCGGAGCTGGAGGATGTGCTGCCGAAGTTCGTGGAATTCGTGGGCGATGCCGTACTCGTCGCCCACAACGCGCAATTCGATATGGGGTTCATCCAGGCCAACCTGAAGCGGCTGGGACACCCCACGCTGCGGAATCCGGTGCTCGATACGCTCGAGATGGCGCGATTGTTCTACCCTACGATGAAGAACCACCGGCTGAACACGCTGTCGGATAAATTCAAGGTCAGCCTCGAGAATCACCACCGTGCGGTAGACGATGCCGCGGCGCTTGGCGAAGTGCTGTTCCATATGATCAAGGACGCCGAGGAGCGGGGCAAGACGAGCTTGCTCAGTCTGAATGACGATGTAGGCAAGAGCATTTCGAACGCACGTCCGTTCCATTGTTGCATCTATGCGTTGAACGCGGTAGGCAAAAAGAACTTATATAAATTGATTTCGATTTCCCACACGCAATATTTCAACCGGGTCGCCTGCATTCCGCGCAGCAAGCTCATCGAGTATCGGGAAGGACTGCTTATAGCGTCGGGGTGCGAGAAGGGCGAGTTTTTCGAGGCGGTGCTGAACAAAACGGTCGAGGAAGCCGAACAGGTGGCGGAGTTCTACGATGTGCTCGAAATTCAGCCGATCGGCGTGAACATGCACCTCGTGGACAAAGGGCTCGTCGGCAGCCGGCTCGAGCTCGAAGAAGCGAACCGCCGCGTCTGCGCGATCGGGGAGAAGCTGGGCAAGCCGGTTATCGCGACCGGCAACGTGCATTACTTGCATCCCCGGGATAAAGTTAGCCGGGACATCACGATCCTGGGCATCACCGGGTTCAGTCCGCTGAAAGACATGAAGAAGCCGGACGTCCACTTCCGCACGACCCGCGAAATGCTCGAGGAGTTCAAGCATTTGGGCGAAGAGAAGGCGTTCGAGGTCGTCGTGACGAATACGAACGCGCTTGTCGAGCGGTTCGAGCCGTTCGATCTGTTCCCGAAGCAGCTGTTCAGTCCGAACATCGAAGGCGCAGAGGAAGAGATCCGGACGAAGTGCTATGCGTATGCCCGGTCGGTCTATGGCGAAGAGCTGCCCGAGGTGATCGTGGCCCGGCTGGAGAAGGAGCTCAAGCCGATTATCGGTTACAAATTCTCCGCCAACTACTTGATGTCCGAAAAGCTGGTGAAAAAATCGAACGCGGACGGCTATCTGGTCGGCTCACGGGGCTCGGTCGGCTCCTCGATCGTGGCGAATATCCTCGGGATCTCGGAAGTGAATCCGATGCCGCCGCACTACTTGTGCAAATCGTGCAAGCATAGCGAGTGGTTCCTCGACGGGAGCGTGCCGAGCGGGTTCGACCTGCCGGACAAAAATTGCCCGAATTGCGGGCATAAGATGATCGGGGAAGGCCATGACATCCCGTTCGAGACGTTCCTAGGGTTCAAGGGGGACAAGGTGCCCGATATCGACTTGAACTTCTCCGGGGAGTATCAGCCGATTGCCCATAATTATACGAAAGAGCTGTTCGGCGAGAAGTGCGTGTTCCGGGCCGGAACGATCGGCACGGTTGCCGAGAAGACGGCGTACGGGTACGTGAAGAAATACGAGGAGGAGAACGGCAAGAAATGGCGGAATGCGGAGATCACCCGGCTTGCGAGCGGCTGCACCGGCGTGAAGCGCAGCACCGGCCAGCATCCGGGCGGGATCGTCGTCGTGCCGGACGACATCGACGTCGAGGAAGTGACGCCGGTCCAATATCCGGCCGACGATACGAAGGCGGAGTGGAAGACGACGCACTTCGACTATCATGCGTTCGAGGAGAACTTGCTCAAACTCGATATTCTGGGACATGAAAATCCGACGATGATGCGGATGCTGCAGGACCTCACCGGGGTCGATCCTACGACGATCCCGATGAACGATCCGAAGGTCATGAGCCTGTTCAACTCCACTCACGCGCTGGGCGTTACGCCAGAGCAAATCCGTTCGCCGGTGGCGACCTACGGCATCCCCGAAATGGGCACGAAGTTCGTGCGTCAGATGCTGCAGGAGACGCAGCCTTCGACGTTCGCTGACTTGCTGCAAATTTCCGGGCTGTCTCACGGGACCGGCGTATGGCTCGGCAACGCCCAAGAGCTGATCAAAAACGGCACGTGTACGATTAAGACCGTAATCGGCTGCCGCGACGAGATTATGCTGTACTTGATCTACAAAGCCGGCATGGACGCTGCGCTGTCGTTCAAAATCACCGAGAGCGTCCGGAAGGGCAAAGGGCTCACGGACGAGTGGATCGAGGAAATGAAAAAGCACAAGGTGCCGCAATGGTACATCGACTCGTGCCTGCGCATCGAGTACATGTTCCCGAAAGCGCACGCGGCCGCTTATGTGATCGCCGGCGTCCGTACGGCCTATTACAAGCTCTACTATCCGATTGAATTTTATGCGACTTACTTCTCGATGCGGGCGGAGGATTTCGATGTGGACCTGTGCTCGCAAGGATACGACGTCATGGCCAAGAAGATGGACGAGATCGAAGCGAAGTCGTTCCAAGCTTCGCCCAAAGAGAAGGCGATGATCCCGATTCTCGAGATGGGGCTCGAGATGGCGTCCCGGGGCTTCAGCTTCAAAGGCATTGACCTGTACCGGTCCGACGCGACCCGGTTTAAGGTCGACGGCAACGCACTCATCCCGCCGTTCGCCGCCATCCAGGGCGTGGGCGAGAACGCCGCCCGCAACATCGCCGCCGCCCGCGAAGAAGGTGACTTCCTCTCGATCGAAGACTTCCAGACGAAGTCGAAGGCGACCAAAACGATCGTCGAGCTGCTCACCTCGATGGGCTGCTTCCGAGGTCTGCCGGAATCGAATCAGTTGTCGTTGTTCTAATATAGTTGTTGGCATAGAGAGGGAGAAGTGTCGGAGTAAATAAAGTAACCAAGCTGCCGCAGCGACTTTTAGGAGCTGTAGGCACTTGTTCCTCCCCCAATAAGCAGTTGCGTTAATGGCAGGCATGACGGACAAAGAGGGAACGAGCCGAGAGTGGAGGAGCGATAGCGTCCGCCTTTGAAATCCGATTCCCCCTACTATAGATTAGGTAAAAGAAGGAATCGGATTTCAACAGCGGCCGGAGCCTCGGCTCGTTTCCTCGGCTCCAACGCCCAGTCTCCACCGAATCCGCTTCCCCGATCGGTTCCGACGCAACTGTTTCGCCATCCCCATCAACTTTTTTCTACTCTTGTCGCGTCATCCATGTTATGGTATAATCAATTTCGGTAATAATGATGATCATAGATCGTTGTTGATGCGAGAGTGGGGAAACCCACTCTCTACGTTTTGTATACACATTCAAGCATACGACAACGATTCATTTTTGCGGCGCTAAGGAGGTAACCATAGATGGCACAACCGATCAAAGATGTGGTGACGGCGATGATTCAGCCTTTTCTGGATGCGGAAGGGTTCGAATTGGTCGATGTCGAGTTCGTCAAAGAGGGCAGCAACAAGTTTTTGCGCGTCTACGTGGACAAGGAAGGCGGCATCGACATCGACGATTGCGGACGCATCAGCGAAGTGCTGAGCGAGAAGCTGGACGAGACGGACCCGATTCCCGAAGCTTACTTCTTGGAGGTGTCCTCCCCGGGAGCCGAACGCCCGCTCAAGAAACTGAGCGACTACGAGCGTGCCGTGCAGAAGCAAGTGTTCGTCACGACATACGAGCCGGTAGAAGGCGAGAAGGAATTCGAAGGCAAGCTGCTCGCGTTCGACGGAGAGACGCTCGTCGTGCAGACCCCGCGCAAGAAAACGACGATCCCGTATGCCAAAGTAGCCAGCGCCCGATTGGCTATTGAATTCTAGCAAGGGAATCTTGAAAGGAGGAACTCATTTCAAATGAACATGGATTTTATTGAAGCCCTGTCGGAAATCGAGAGAGAGAAAGGGATCGCCAAAGACGTACTGGTAGATGCGATCGAAGCGGCCTTGATCTCCAGCTACAAACGCAATTTCAATACCGCGCAAAACGTGAGGGTGGACATCAATCGGCAGACCGGCTTGATTAAAGTATATGCCCGTAAAACCGTCGTCGACGAAGTGCTCGACCCGCGGCTGGAAATTTCGCTGCACGCTGCGCGCGAGATCAATGCGAACTTCCAGCTCGACGACATCGTCGAGATTGAAGTGACGCCGCGGGATTTCGGCCGCATCGCCGCCCAGACGGCGAAGCAAGTCGTCACCCAGCGCATTCGCGAAGCGGAGCGCGGTCTGATCTATGATGCGTTCATCGATCGCGAGGAGGACATTGTCACCGGGACCGTGCAGCGTCAAGATTTGCGCAGCATCTTCCTCGATCTCGGCAAGGTGGAAGCCGTATTGCCGCTGAACGAGCTGATGCCGAACGACAAGTTCAAGCATGGCGATCGCGTGAAGGCGTTCATCACGAAGGTGGAGAACACGACCAAAGGGCCGCAAATCATGCTGTCCCGGTCCCATCCCGGCTTGCTGAGACGGCTGTTCGAGCTCGAAGTGCCCGAAATCTACGACGGTGTCGTCGAGATTCGCTCCGTGGCGCGCGAGGCCGGCTTCCGCTCCAAAATTGCCGTCCATTCGCGCAATCCGGAAGTGGATCCGGTCGGATCTTGCGTAGGACCGAAAGGTACACGGGTGCAGATGATTGTAACGGAGCTGAAGGGCGAGAAGATCGACATCGTCCGATGGTCGGAAAACGTCGAAGAGTACGTCGCAAATGCGCTCAGCCCGTCCAAGGTGCTCGAGGTGAATGTTTTCGAGAACGAAAAGATGGCGCGGGTGATTGTGCCTGACTACCAGCTTTCGCTCGCAATCGGGATCAAAGGGCAGAACGCGCGGCTCGCGGCGAAGCTGACCGGCTGGAAAATCGACATCAAGAGCGAGACGCAGGCGGAGCAGGAATTGGGCCGTCCGAAGGCGTCCGCCGCGGAGATGCACCAGGATTCGGTCAGCATCGATTAGTACCCCCCATTCGGACGGATCATATCATAAAGGCGGGTGAGGGTCGTGAAGGCTAGAAAAATACCGCAGCGCAAATGCATCGTCTGCCAAAACATGCTGACCAAAAAAGAGATGGTCCGGCTCGTGCGAACACCCGAGGGCGTTGTCGAAATTGACCTGACGGGCAAAAAGAACGGGCGTGGCGCCTACATCTGCGGTCAGATCGAGGGCTTCAACAAGGCGAAGAAAACGAAAGCGATCGAACGGGCGCTCAAGGTTGCCTTGAGTCCGGAGGATTACGATCGGCTGGAGCAGCAATTCATCGCGATCCAACCGAAATATGCGGCATATCCGTGCGGACGTAGCCATGAATCCTAAATTCGGCTCATATTTGGGGCTTGCCATGCGGGCGGGGAAGCTCGCGACTGGCGACGAATTGGTGCTGAAGGCGATACGCTCCGGCGAAGCGCGTCTTGTAGTGATGGCGGAAGACGCTTCTCCGAATACCCGGAAGAAGTTCAGGGATAAATGCAAGTCGTATCAAACCCGGCTCGTCGAGCATGGGAGTCGGGTGGAGTTAGGAGCGGCGATCGGCAAGGAGGAACGGGTGTTGATCGCCGTGCTGGAACCCGGGTTCGCGCGGCAGATGGTCGCGTGCCTCGGAGTACATGTGGAGGTGGAACATATTGAGTAATCAAGACAAGGACAAAGACAAGCTGCGCGTTTATGAATATGCAAAATCGCTCAACATGAGCAGTAAAGAAATCATAACGATCCTGAAACGGTTGAACGTACCGGTTAACAATCATATGAGCGTCATGGAAAACGACTCCGTGCACAAAGTGGAGCAGTTTTTCCGCGATGTGAAGGCGAACGCGGCCGCGAGACGTGCAAGCAACGAAGGCGGCGGCTCCAGTGCCGGCTCAAGCGTAGCCGTGGATCAAGGCTCGAAGCCTTCCGGCGGCCAGCGGCCGGCCCAAGCGGGCGGTCAAGGGAACCAAGGTGGTCAAGGCGGAGGCGGTTACCAAGGCCAGCGCCGCGACGGCCAGGGCGGTCAAGGCGGAGGCGGCGGCTACCAAGGCGGGCGCCGTGAAGGCCAAGGCGGTCAAGGCGGAGGCGGCGGTTACCAGGGCCAGCGCCGCGACGGCCAGGGTGGTCAAGGCGGAGGCGGCGGTTACCAAGGCCAGCGCCGCGACGGTCAAGGCGGCCAAGGCGGAGGCGGCGGTTACCAAGGCCAGCGCCGCGACGGCCAGGGTGGTCAAGGCGGAGGCGGCGGTTACCAAGGCCAGCGCCGCGACGGTCAGGGCGGTCAAGGCGGAGGCGGCTACCAAGGTTCGCGTCCGCAAGGCCAAGGCGGAGGCGGTGGCTACCAAGGTTCGCGTCCGCAAGGCCAAGGCGGAGGCGGCGGCTACCAAGGTTCGCGTCCGCAAGGCCAAGGCGGAGGCGGCGGCTACCAAGGTTCGCGTCCGCAAGGCCAAGGCGG
>NZ_JBJGED010000023.1:0-136777 GCF_045062745.1 Paenibacillus sp. HJGM_3 | reverse complement strand
CTCCAGAACGTCTCTTGCAGCTCCATCCTGACCTGCCCGCCGACGGACAACCGGTTGAAGTAGGTGGTGAGCTTGTCCTTATCCTGAATAACAACCGACAGGCTCACGTTGTTGCCTAGGACGAACGGCATGCCAGGGAATACGTCGGAGAACATCACTCGGCTGCCGCAAATCTGCAGCCGAGAGTGCATGACCAGCGACTTCGCTTCCTCCGGCAGCGGGTAGTTCGGATCGGCCGGCGTATCCCCGAACGTCATGATCTTCGGAGCTTCAGTCTCGAACACTTCCGCATAAAACTCCACCGCTTCTCTGCAATTCCCATTGAAGTTCAAGTAAATATCCAGTGCCACACGATTCACTCCTTCGCCATATGTACAGTTGGTTGCTTTTCCACGACACTATCATATCATGTCTTAATCGAGACTCCAAATGGAGTTGGTGTAAATTATAACATAGAAGCGAACACTGCTCCGCTGAAAAACACGGCTCACGCGGACTGCAGAATCTTCGCCTCCAGGCTCGTACGGATAAACCGCATCCGCTCACGGACGTAGAAGTCATAGGCCGCTCCGCGAAGCTCCTTCACCGATACCAGCTCGTCCGTATGATTATCGATAATCTCCAGGGAGCCGTTCTCGTAGAACTTGAACGTCAGATCGTCCCAGCGGGCCGCGGCATTATCCAGTATCGTCTCGATCTGGTTCAACGTCATGAGCTCATTGTCGTCGAGCATAACCTTGCGATAATAATCTCTTTCAATGAATCTGATTTTGTTTGCCGTCATAAGTAGCACCCCTCTCGGATAATAGGAACGTTTGTTCTATATCCCTATTATAGCAAACATTTGTTCGTAGTCAATATTTTACATTCTGTTTTTCAACTATTTTTCAAAGTTTTTTCAATGCTTTTCATAGACTTCCCCTGACTTGTTTTTCATCCGGTATTCCCTTGGCGACAACCCGGTTTTCAGCTTGAACAGCTTATTGAAATATTTCATGTCCTGATACCCGACATGCCGGGCTATCGCCGCTACTTTGTCTTCCGTGGCCCGCAGCAGCTCACAGCTCGTCTCGATCCGGCACTTGTGCACGTATTCGATAAACGTCATCCCCGTCCGGTCCTCGAATCTCCGGCGGAAATGGCGTTCGCTTAATCCGATATCCGAAGCGAGTGCCGCTGCCGTCACCCTCTCTCCCGGCTGCTCCCGCAGACGAAGCATACAGGCGTCGATCGAAGCGTCGAGCAGGCGATGCGAACCGCGATCCGGCCCCTTCGGCGTCCCTCCCATCCCGGTCCGCATGACGGTCCGTTCCAGATGGATCAGCACCCGAATAATCTCGGCTTGAATGATCAGTCTGAAGTGAGCCTCTTGCTTGCGAAACTCCTCCAGCATCGTATTGAACGCACCTTGCAGCACACCGTTCCGGTCCGTTCCATACAGCCAGGATTGCCCCGGGTATGTGCTCCCCAACAGACTATGCAGCGCGGAGCCTGGCACGAACGATTCGGCTAGCTGCCTCGCGAACGTCTGTTCGAACAGGCAGTTGTACACGATCAAGCTTCCCCCCCGTTGGACGGGAGACGATGGACGGAAGACGTGAGACGCCCCGACCGGCAAATAGAACAGATCCCCCTTTTTGACCGGTATCGTTAGCCCTTCGATATATTGGTAACCGCTGCCTTCGCTCACGTAGTTGATCTCGACGAATTCGTGCTTGTGCTGCTCCAATCGGAACGACTCCGATACCCGGTTGATATGAAAAGGCAGCTCCGGCGTCAAAAACAAGCTGCTGCTCGTCGTCGTAATCCTCAGCTCACTCATACGCATACTCCCATCTGGCTGATTTGTCCGAATCGACCCGGGTGTTAGTCCGAATCGACCCCTAAACGCTCGTTTCTCCCACATTATAATGAATTTGAAAGTTTGTAAACGGGAGGAGAACGCCAATGAGCGAGCAAACCAGCAATACAATCGTACAGCAATCCGAACGGCTGCCCGGATGGCAGGCCGACTGGATCTGGGGAACAGGTCCCGATAGTCCGCGCAACGAATGGCGCTGCTTCCGCAAATCGTACTCGCTGCCGCCGCAACCCGGCACCGCCGGAAGCGTCAACTCGGCTAGCGTCCGCATTACCGCCGACTCGCGTTACGTCTTGTATGTCAACGGAACCCTAGTCGGGCGCGGTCCGGTTCGTTCGTGGCCGTTCGAGCTGCGGTATGACGAATACGAGATCGGTCACTTGCTCCGGCCGGGAGACGACAATGTCATCGCGGTTCTCGTGATGCATTACGGCGTGTCGACGTTCCAGTATTTGCGCGGACGCGGCGGGCTGTTGGTACAAGTCGATCCCGGAGCCGGCTGCAGCCACACGTCGGATATTGTATCGGACGGCTCGTGGAAAACAGCGGTGCATGCCGGCCACGACGCGAACTCATCGCGCATTTCCTGCCAGCTCCCGTTCACGGAGATCTATGACGCCCGCACCTGGGATGAAGATTGGGTAAATCCCGGATTCGACGATAGCGGCTGGGCGCCGGCCAGGGTGATCGGACCTGCGGGGATCAAGCCGTGGGTTAAACTGGTCGAGCGGGACATCCCGTATTTGACGGAAGAACCGATATATCCTTCCCGCGTCGAGAGTCTGGCCGCAGTCAGGCCCGCAGCTTGGACGGCTGTGTTCGACGTTCGGGGGCTGCTGCAGCCGGAGAGTGCGGATCATGCCAACAACGTGATCTTCACGGCCTATATGGCGACCGTTATCCGGCTGGCGGAACCCGTCTCGTTCACGATCGGAATCGTCGACGAGGGCCGTGTCCCTGCGAAGATTAGCTTGAATGGGACCTGGTACGGCCGCGAGGCGTTTACCGGCGAGGTGCCGGAACGGTACCTTAAAGTGGAGCTCGAAGCCGGAGACCACTTCCTGCTGCTCGATGTCAGCGCCCACTGCCATGGTCATGGGTTCCATCTCGGCTTCGACTGCGACGCTCCGTTCGTACTGGTGAATCCGCTTGGCAACCAAGCGACGGATTCGGATGTCCCCCGAACCGCGTTCGCAGCGCTCGGTCCTTTTGATTGGGTGGAAGTAATCGATCATCAAGAGCAGCGCGAGCTGCAGAGCGATCCCGCCTATGAACAGGCTCGTACCCTCGCATCGGCCGAGGAACTGGTCGGGTTCGGAGCCTGGATCAAGCCGGTGGAACAAGCTTATCTGAATTCTACGGATGTATTCGGGGCATGCGTCTGGAAGACGGCAGAAATGACCTATCCTGTCCCCTATGACCTGCAAAATGCGGTCATCGCCGGTCCGAATGCCGCCGTCATCCCGGTCTACGAAGGACTCGACACGGAGTTCGTCATCGATTTCGGGCGCGAGTTGTCCGGCTATGTCACGTTCGACGTCGACGCGGCGGAGGGAACGATCGTGGACATGTACGGATTCGAATACATGCGCGACGGCTGGAAGCAGATCACGTACCAGTTGGACAATACGCTCCGCTATGTGTGCCGCGAAGGCCGCCAAACATATACGTCGTTCGTACGGCGCGGCCTGCGCTACTTAATGGTCACCATCCGCAATGCCGCGAGACCGGTCAAGCTGTATGAGGCGCATATGCGGCAAAGCAACTTCCCGGTCGCGGAGATCGGCAAGTTCCACTGCTCGGACGCCAATCTGAACGAAATTTGGAATATCAGCCGGCATACGACGAAGCTGTGCATGGAAGATACGTTCGTCGACTGCCCGGCCTTCGAGCAGGCGTACTGGGTCGGCGACGCTCGCAACGAAGCGTTGGTCGGTTACTACGTGTACGGGGTCAAATCCATCGTAGAACGCTGCCTGCGGCTCGTGCCGGGTTCCGAGTTCCAGACGCCGCTGTATGCAGACCAGGTCCCGAGCGGCTGGAACAGCGTTATCCCGAACTGGACATTCTTCTGGACGTCGGCCTGTTACGAGTATTACGTCTATAGCGGCGACCAGGCGTTCGCCGAGGCCATTTGGCCGCATATTCGCCTGACGCTCGACGCTTACCTGCTCAAGCTCGACGAACGCGGTCTCTTGAACATGAAGGGCTGGAACTTGCTGGACTGGGCTCCGTTCGAGCAGCCGCGCGATGGAGTCGTCACGCCGCAGAACATGTTCTTCGTCCGCGCCCTCCGTCACGCGGCCCAGCTCGCCGCCGCGACGAGCCATGCCGAAGAAGCCGAGCGGTACGGCAGCGTCGCCGAGCGGCTCCGGGACGCGATAGATACGCACCTCTGGGACGACGCCCGGCAAGCTTACGTCGACTGCGTCTACCCGGACGGCCGCCTGTCCGGCACGATCAGCATGCAGACGCAGGTGACGGCATGCCTATGCGGCATTCCGCGCGGGGAGCGGCTCGCGCTGCTGGAACGCTACGTGCTGGAACCGCCCTCCGCGTTCGTGCAGATCGGCAGTCCGTTCATGTCGTTCTTCTACTATGAGACGCTGGCAAGCATGGGCCGGTACGACGTTCTTGTTGACGATATTCGCACCCAATATGGCGCCATGCTGGAGCATGAGGCGACAACCTGCTGGGAGATGTATCCGGCGAGCGGGAAGTTCTACAACGAGAAGATGCAAACCCGCAGCCATTGCCACGCCTGGTCCGCCGGGCCTGCATACTTCCTCGGGGCGTACGTCCTGGGGGTGCGCAGCAGCACGCCGGGCTGGACGAAGGTGACCGTTGCGCCGCAGCCGGTCGGCCTCGCCTGGGCACGCGGCACGGTTCCGCTGCCGAGCGGCGGCCGTATCGACGTCTCGTGGAGGGCTGATGCCGCCTCCCGCCGGTTCCAGCTGCGCGTATCAGCGCCGCGGGGGCTGGAGCTCGACATTCAGGCGCCGGAGGGCTATGAGCTGAGCTTGGAGCGAGTGGAATTGGGATAGGCAGCCCTTAAGCATAGTGAGACCGTCCGGTAGTTAAACCGGACGGTCTCTTTAGCTATCGGGGCGACAATCGCGATTAGCGCTTCGCTCGATTCAACACAAGGGCAGCCAAGCAGAAAAGCGTCAGACCGGCTGCATACCCCGCCAGAATGTCCGTTAAGTAGTGGACGCCCAAATACAAACGGCTCGCGCCGACGACGAGCACCACGATAAGGCTCACTACGACAAGCAAAGTCCCTGCCGCTCGACCGCGATGCGGCAATCGAAACATGAGCAGCGCCGCAAACAAGTAAAACGCCGAAGCCATCAGCGCATTGCCGCTCGGGAAGCTATAGCCGGTCGCCTCCACCAGATGCTCGATTTCCGGACGTGGCCGTTCGAACAAGCCCTTCAGCCCCTTGTACGCGCCCCAAGCAACGGCCAGCTGCAGCAGGAGCAACAAAGCTTCCGGCACCCTTCGCTTTGCGATTAAAACGATCCCTACCGCGACCAGCACAATCGCGAATACATATGTAGTGCCCAACTGACTAAGCACCTTCGCAACCGAAGTCCAATTATCGGACCGATGGCTGAGCAGGTAGTCCTGGACCGCCTGATCGAACCCGATTGCGCCCGGACCGGCCTGGCCCAGCCAAACCGCCAGGGCGGCGAACCCCAACACCCCCGCGATCAACCCGATTATGTACATAGTGCTGCTTTGTTTTTTACGGTACAACATCTTCTGCCTCCTCGACTCTAGTTATGCACTATATGTAGGATGAAAACCAAAACATATCGTATCACACATAAGCCCTTGGCGGGCAGACCTATTTTTCATCTGAATGCAGCATGGAGCCCTTGAAGTACGGTGATGCAGTGGATATTGTCCGGATGGATGTTGTAGAATAGAAAGGATATCAGTGGAAGGAAGGGTTTCACACACATGTTCGTAGCGAATGATTGGAAGCAATACGAGCTGCTCGATACCGGCGGCGGGGAGAAGCTGGAGCGCTGGGGGGACGTCGTGCTGCGCCGGCCGGATCCGCTTATTATATGGCCGCTGGAAAAAGAGACCGCGGAGTGGCGGGGGGCGGACGCGCATTATCACCGCAGCAGCTCCGGCGGAGGGCAATGGGAGATGAAGCGCAAGCTGCCGGAACGCTGGGTGATCTCTTACGGCAAGCTGTCCTTCTACATCAAACCGACCGGCTTCAAGCATACGGGGCTGTTCCCCGAGCAGGCCGCGAACTGGAGCTGGATGATGGACAAGATCCGCTCGGCCGGCCGCCCGATCAAAGTATTGAACCTGTTCGCCTATACGGGCGGAGCGTCTGTCGCGTGCGCCTCTGCAGGTGCGGAAGTGTGCCACGTCGACGCCTCCAAAGGGGTCGTGCAATGGGCGAAGGAGAATTTGCAGCTATCCGGGCTGGGCGACAAGCCCGTCCGCTTCATCACCGATGACGTGTTCAAGTTCGTGCAGCGGGAGGAGCGGCGCGGCAACAAGTATGACGCCATTATTATGGACCCTCCTTCCTACGGAAGAGGGCCGAACGGCGAGACATGGAAGCTCGAGGACGACTTGTTCCCGTTCGTGCAGTTCTGCACGAAGATCATGTCGGACAAGCCGCTCTTCATGCTCATCAACTCGTACACGACCGGCCTGTCCCCTACGGTGCTGCACAATTTGTTGACGATGTCGCTCGGGCGCAAGTACGGCGGCACAATTACATGCGGCGAGATCGGCCTGCCGATCACCGCCTCCAAGCTGGTCATGCCGGCAGGGATCTTGGGGCGCTGGGAATCCTAACTACTCCCCACAAAGCTTTGTATTTACACAAAAAAGCGGTACGCGCAAGCGTACCGTTTTTTCGTTCCTCTATGCTCAATTCGCGACCTTGCCCAACAAAAATACGAGCAGCTGCTGGTTATGCGCGGAGATCCGGTCGAGCTGCGAATCGATAAAGGAATTGCGGATGTTCAAACCCCGCTCATGCTCGGCCAACCCTTTCTCCGTCGGAACGATCCAGACGATCCGGCGGTCCTTCTCATCCCGCTGGCGGACGATCAGCTCGTTCTTCTCCATCCGGTCGAGCAGGGTCGTGATCGCGGCCGGCGTCGTGTGCAGATACTCCAACAGGTCGGACGGCTTCAGATGCCCCTGGCCCTTCTGCTCCGCCTCCCGCAGCACTTCCAGCACATGCAGCTGCCCTTCCGTCAATGGGGCCAGCTCCGTCTCCAGATACAGCTTCAAGTCCTTCGAGATTTTGCTCCACAGTTTGGCGAACTCTATCGCATGCATGTCCAATCCCTCCCGTACGTTAAGTACTCTTGTCTCTTATTATACCAGCGGCAAATGTCGGATTAAAGGTTAATCCCGTTAATATTTTCACTCAGAAATCGAGTCCATCGTTAACCTTTCGCTAGGCTTTTACATATATTGCACTAAAACAGGGAAGAAAAAGGTCGAACGGAGTGTACTCGAAAGGAGCGGACGAAAAAGATGGACCAAGCCCGCAAGCTGGAGATCGTCAAAAAGGCTATGACCGAAGGAATCATAAACGACCCACAATGGCTGAATAAGCTGGATGAGCCTATGCCAGTGTGGGCCGTCATGGAATTGTTCTTGAACTTGATCGAGAAACTCGACCCGCCTTACGAATCCTACGACTAAGACTCGACATCCGGGGTCCCGGCAAAAGGATCAGCCGTGCAAGCCCCGCTTCTGGACGACCGCGATCTGATCACCCTTGCTCACCGGAATGACCGACTTGCCCGGAGATTTGCGTTCCTCGATAGGCGCTTGCTCGGATGAGAACGTCAGCTGATCCCCGGACTTCAGAATCGCGCTCATCTGGAGCGCATGCTTCACGAAGAACGCTCGAACCAGGTGGGAGCCGTTCGAACGGACCCGCTTCCCATCCTTGAACTCGAATGTGATGATTCCTTTGCCGCCTCGGCCCTGGATCGGGTAATCCAGCAACAGAGAGCTCTTCGCATAACCCAGGTCGGAGATAACGAGAATTTCGCCTTCCTCGCCTTCCACCCACTCGGCCGACACGACTTCGTCGTCTTCGCGCAGCTGGATCCCGCGCACGCCTGCCGCGGCGCGTCCCATCGGATTGATCTCCATTTCCCGGAACCGGATACTCATCCCGAGCTTCGTCACGAGCAACATTTCCTTCGTGTTGTCGCTTAACCGGACATGCATGACCTCGTCCTGGTCGCCCAGCTTGATCGCTACGATCCCTCCGGAACGGTTCGTATAGTATTCCTTAAGCTCCGTGCGCTTCACTTGCCCCCGCTTCGTCACGAATACGAACGACTTGTTCGGCTCTTCGAAATCCCGGACCGGGATCACCTGCACGATCCGGTCATCCTTGGCGATCGGCAGCACGTTCACGATGGCGGTGCCGTTCTCCTTCCACTTGTACTCCGGCACTTGGTGGACCGGCAGCAGGAACGATTGCCCCTTCTGGGTGAAGATGAGCAGGTTGTCGATCGTATTGACCTCGAGCCAGAAACGGACGAAGTCCTTCTCCTTCACCCCCGTGCTCTCCAGCTCTCCGCCGGAGCGGTTGAAGCTCAGCATGCTCGTCCGCTTCAAATAACCTTCATGGGTCAGCGTTACGAGAACATCCTCCGGCGTCACCATCACCTCGAGGTTTACCTTCAGCTCTTCCACTTCGCCCTGCAGCTCGGAGCGGCGGTCGATCCCGTACTTCGCCCGAATCTCCAGCATCTCTTCCTTGATGACGCCCATCAGCTTTTTGTTGCTTTCCAGGATGGAGCGCAAGTAAGCGATCGTCTTCTGAACTTCCTTCAATTCCTTCTCGATCGAATGAATCTCCAGGTTCGTCAGCCGGTACAGCTGGAGGACGAGAATCGCGTCGGCCTGGCGCTCGGTGAAGCCGAATTGGTTGACCAAATTATTTTGCGCATCCTGGCGATTCTTCGACGCCTTGATCGTGGCGATGACTTCGTCGAGAATATTAAGCGCCTTGGCCAGCCCCTCCAGGATGTGGGCGCGGTCCTCCGCCTTCTCGAGCTCGTATTGGGAGCGGTGGGTCACCACTTCCTTCTGATGTTCGATATAGGCGTCCAGCATCGGCTTGAGCCCGAGCTGCATGGGGGTTTTATTGACGATGGCGACCATGTTGAAGCTGTATGTAACTTGAAGATCGGTTTTCTTCAGCAAATACGCGAGAATGCCGGCCGCATCCGCGTCCTTCTTCAGCTCGACGACGATGCGCAGCCCGTTCCGCCCGCTCTCGTCGCGGACTTCGGCGATGCCCTCCACCTTTTTCTCGAGCCGGATGTTCTCAATGGAGGTGACGAGCTTCGACTTCACGATCTGATACGGAATCTCCGTGATCACGATCTGGTGCCGGCCGCCCTTCATGTCCTCGATCGCCGTCTTGGCCCGGATGTAGATCCGGCCTTTCCCGGTTCGGTAAGCCTCGCGAATGCCCTCTTCGCCCATGATGATGCCGCCGGTCGGGAAGTCGGGTCCCTTGATGACCGTCATTAGCTCCTCGAGCGACATGTCCGGCTTGTCGATGACCGCCACGCAAGCGTCGATCACCTCGCGCAGATTGTGCGTCGGGATCTCCGTCGCGAAGCCTGCGCTGATGCCGCTCACGCCGTTGACGAGCAGGTTCGGAAAGCGGGAAGGAAGCACGACCGGCTCCTTCGCCGTGTTGTCGAAGTTGTCCTTGAACAAGACGGTCCGCTTCTCGATATCGCGCAGCAGCTCCATCGCGATCGGCGACAGGCGCGCTTCCGTATACCGCATCGCGGCCGGCGGATCGTCATCGAGCGAGCCCCAGTTGCCGTGGCCGTCGACGAGCGTGTGCGCCATCTTCCACGGCTGGGCCATCCGCACCATGCCGTCGTAGATGGAGGCGTCGCCGTGGGGGTGGTAGTTGCCCATCACGTCCCCGACGGTCTTGGCCGATTTGCGGTATGGCTTGTCCGGCGTGTTGCCGGACTCATACATGGCGTACAGAATCCGCCGTTGCACGGGCTTCAGCCCGTCGCGTACGTCCGGGATCGCCCGGTCTTGGATAATGTATTTGGAATAGCGGCCGAATCGGTCGCCTACGACTTCTTCCAGAAATGCGGGTAAAAATTGTTGCGGTGTGCTCATGAACTCTCATCACCTTCCACTAGCTCTTACAGTTATTCCACGAACTCGGTAAAGTCCACGTTCTCGATAATCCAACGTTTGCGCGGGTCGACCTTGTCCCCCATCAGGGTGGAGACCCGACGCTCCGCCTTGGCGGCGTCCTCGATCTGCACCTGCAGCAGCACGCGCAGCTCCGGATCCATCGTCGTTTCCCACAGCTGTTCGGGGTTCATCTCGCCCAAGCCCTTGTAGCGCTGCAGCTCGACCGACTTGCCCAGCTCCTTCGTAATCGCGCTCAGCTGATCGTCGGAGAACGCATAACGGACGACCGTGTTCTTGCCGCCCTTCTTCGTCACCTTATAGAGCGGCGGCTGCGCGATATACACTTGGCCGTTGTCGATGAGCGGCTTCATGTAGCGATAGAAGAACGTGAGCAGCAGCACCTGAATATGCGCTCCGTCCGTATCGGCATCGGTCATGATGATGATCTTGCCGTAGTTGCTCTCCTCCGCCTCGAATTCCGAGCCGACGCCGGCTCCGATCGCCGAGATGATCGCCCGGTACTCGTCGTTCTTCAGAATGTCGGCGAGCTTCGCCTTCTCCGGGTTCATCGGCTTGCCCTTCAGCGGCAGGATCGCCTGGTGGCGCGAGTCGCGCCCTTGCTTGGCCGAGCCCCCGGCGGAATCGCCTTCCACGATGAACAGCTCGTTGCGCTGGTAGTCCTTCGACTGGGCGGGCGTGAGCTTGCCGTTCAGGTTGGAGCTCTCGCTCTTGCCCTTCTTGCCGTTGCGCACTTCCTCCCGCGCCTTGCGGGCCGCTTCGCGCGCCTTGGCCGACTGGAGCGCCTTCTTCAGCAGCTGCTGCGCGACCTGCGGATTCTCCTCGAGGAACACGTCCATCTTCTCGGAGACGACCGCATCGACCGCGCTTCGCGCCGACATGCTGCCGAGCTGGTCCTTCGTCTGCCCGACGAATTCGACCTCGCCCATCTTGACGTTGACGACGACCATCATGCCTTCGCGCAGGTCGACACCCTCGAGGTTTTTCTCCTTCTCCTTCAGCAGGCCGGTCTTGCGCGCATATTCGTTCATGACCCGCGTATAGGCGGTCTTGAACCCGGTCTCGTGCGTCCCCCCGCCCCGCGTCGGGATCGAGTTGACGAACGAAGCGATCGTCTCCGTGTAGCCGTCGTTGTACTGGAACGCAATCTCGACTTCGATCTCGTCTTTCTCCGCGGCGAAATGAATCACGTCATGCAAAACGGTCTTGTCCTCGTTCAGGAACTCGACGAACTGCTTGGCGCCGCCCTCGTACTGGAACGACTCCTGCTTGTCCGTGCGCTCGTCCTTGATCGTCATCTGCAAGCCCGAGTTGAGGAAGGCGATCTCCTGCAGCCGCTCGGCGAGCGTATCGTAGTTCAGGGCGACCCCGCCCTGGAACACCCGCTTGTCCGGCTTGAATGTGACCTTCGTACCGGTGCGGTTCGTGTTGCCGATCACCTCGAGCCCGGTTGTAGGCTCCCCTACATGCTCTTTGCCGTTCGTGTCGACCCAATATTCGAACCGCTGGCGGTGGATTTTGCCTTCGCGCGAGATCTCTACCTCGAGAAATTCGGACAGAGCGTTCGTAACCGAAGCCCCGACTCCGTGCAGACCGCCGGATTTTTTGTACCCGTTGCCCCCGAACTTCCCGCCCGCATGAAGCATCGTATAGACGACCTGAGGCGTCGGAATGCCGATCTTGTGCATGCCCGTCGGGATGCCGCGCCCGTTGTCCCGTACCGTCACCGAGTTGTCCTTATGTATGGTAATGTCGATCTTCGAGCAGTATTTGGCCAGATGCTCGTCCACCGCGTTGTCAACAATTTCCCAAACCAGATGATGCAAACCCGACGCACCGGTGCTGCCTATGTACATCCCAGGCCTTTTCCGAACGGCGATTAAGCCTTCCAGCACTTGAATATCATCCGCTTCATATCCGGTAGGAGCGTTGACAGGCGCCGTGCCTTGTAAAAGATCCAATTGTTCGGCCATCGCGTATGCCCCCATTCCTCAAAGTTGTAACATATTATGCATTATATCATCGTTTTCCATTAATTTAACACGTCTTTTTTCGTGAAGCTCCAGAAAGAAACCGCGATCGCGGCCGCCGTCCAGACCGATAAGACGATCAAGGAGAACGCGAGCGTCATGCCCTCGACCGGCGGCAGAGACCCCGATAAGTAATCGGTCAACTGCAAATTGACCATGAACAAATACTTGGCCGTCTCCCAAGACGAAGCCATGTTCGTCAAGATCGTGCCCGCGATCAGCACCGCTAGCATAATGCCCATTCCCGCCGCCGTGCTGCGCACGAGCACCGAGATCATCAATGACATACAGCCTACCACAAATGCGGAGAACCACACAAGTCCCATCTCCATGAGCAGGAACAACGCTTGCGGCACAGGATGCACAAAGGTGAAGTCAACCTCCGTCCCGACGACCTTGAAGCCGCTGAAGACGGGGATATCCCAGCCCCCATATCCGAACACCGCGCCGGAGATCAGGTAGCATAAGGCCGCTGTGGAAAACACCGTAAGCGAGACGTAAAACACCATGGCGATGAACTTGCTGAGCAGCACTTTCCACCGCCCTACGGGTCGCGTGAGCAAGAGCTTGATCGTCCCGGTCGAATGCTCGGAGGACACGAGGTCGGAGGCGATCACCATGACCATGAGCGGGATGAACAGCCCGATCGCATTCCGGAGAAATCCGATCGTGAACGTGACGCCGTTCGGCGATTCCGGGTTCACGTCTTTGTCCAGGTAATATTGCAGCACTCTCACCTGTACCCGCATGAACTTCTTCCATTCCTCGGGCACGCGGCCGCTGCTCAGCCGATTCGTATAATCATTGATTTTCTGCTGGCTGACAAGGCGCCAGTCTTGCTCCCCGAACTGCTTCTTCGTATTCTGGGCGACCCGCATTTGGGCGTATGTGAAAATGGGAATGAGGGCGAGCAGGATCAACAGGACGACGAAAAACCGCCGCTTCTTCATAATCTTGATCGTCTCGTTCTGCACGAGCGGGTACAGGCCGACCTCGGAGCTACTCAATTCTCTCGCCCTCCGTCATGTTCAAGAATAATTCCTCCAGCGTAGGATTGTTCAGCTGAATGCCGTACAGCTGCACCTTCGCCGCCACCAGCTTCTCGGTAAGGCGCGGGATATCCTCCGTCTCCATCTGCGTCACGATCGATGCCCCTGCGGCCGCGGTCCCCAAAGTGTCGCGCGGAGTTGCCGCCACCGCCACATTCCCGCTGGCTTGTGCGGGGATACGGTCGTTCGACGGAGGCGTAATGGCTGCTGTGTCGGCGGCCCCTTCCGCACGGAGCACGGTCAAGCCCGGCTCGGCCTCAAAGACGCGCATCGCCGCCTCGAGCGGGCTGACGCTCCAGACGATACGGCTGCCCGCCTGCTTCAACAGCTCGCTCACTTCCCCGACCGCGAGCACCTCGCCGTGGCTGATGATCGCCACGCGGTCGCACAGCTGCTGGATCTCACTCAGGAGATGACTGGAGACGAATAGGCTAAGCCCCTGGCTCGCCAGATGCCGGATGAAGTCGCGCATCTCCTTGATCCCTTGCGGATCGAGCCCGTTCGTCGGCTCGTCCAGGATGAGCAGGCTCGGCCGGCCGAGCAACGCCTGGGCGATACCGAGCCGCTGGCGCATGCCGAGCGAATACGTACGCACCTTGTCATGGATGCGGGCGTCGAGCCCTACGATGTCCACCACCTCGCGGATACGGTCCTCTCCGATCCCCACGAGCATCCGGGCGAAGTGCTCCAGGTTGTCCCATCCGGTCATGTAGCTGTACAGCTCCGGATTCTCCACGATACAGCCGACGCGGCCGAGCGCCTCGTTATGCTGCCGCTGCACGTCGTAGCCGCATACCTCGATCGTCCCTTCCGTCGGTTTGATCAGCCCCACCAGCATGCGGATCGTGGTCGTCTTGCCCGACCCGTTCGGGCCGAGGAAGCCGAAGATCTCGCCCTCGCCCACGTCGAACGAAACGCCCTTGATGATCATTCGGCGGCCGATCTTCTTCTTCAGGTTGCGGACGGACAGTACCTTCGGTTTCTGCTCGCTCATCGTTACGCCCCCTCTCTTTTCACGTTCTTATTGCAACGCTTGCACCACACGGTCCGCGATTCGCGCATAGCCGGCTTCGTTCGGGTGGAAATGGTCCGAATAAATGTACTTGGAGAAATTCAGCTGGAACAAGTCGAACGTCGGCACATAGACGACATTCGGATAAGCTGTCGCGGTACGGAAGATGGCGTCGTTCCATTCGGCCACGTGAACCGAAGCCGGCCTCATCTCAGGCAAGTCGTAGAACGGATTATACACGCCGACATAGACGATTGTCGCCTTTGGGTTCATCTGTGCGAGCTTGGCGATAATTTGCTCCATTCGCTTGAGCGGCTCCGGCAGACGCTGCCGGACTTGCTCCGGGTTCAGCTCGTCGGTCTCGGTATTAAGGACGTCTTGCGAGATCGCGAACAAATCGTTGCCGCCCATCGTGAGCATAATCAGGTTCGCCCTCTCGATTCCGTACGCCACCCCCGTCTGACCTTGCAAATCCTTGAGCAGCTGGTCCGTCTTGTACCCGTTCACCGCATAGTTGCCGATCAGATTGACCGGCTTGTCCAATTTTTGTTCGAGCTTCTCCTTTACATTGAGCACATACCCTTTGCCGCTCGTGTCGCCCGTTCCCTTAGTCAGCGAGTCGCCCAGAGCGACGATCCGGATCGTGTCTTCGCTAAGCGGAATATCCGGGCTTGGCTTCTCAGGCTCGGCCATATAGGCGGACGGCTGCGGATTCAGCACATCCATGGCGGCATACACGAGTCCGAAGACGAGCAGCGCCGTCGTCAGCAAAGCCGTCAGTCCGACGCTCCTCCACATGTACCGGGTTCCCCTCATCATGCTCCCCCTCAACGACTTGATCATGGTTGGTAAAATGTTCTTTCTTGTAGAGTAAAGCTTCCTTTTTCATTTTGCAAATGACGAATATGGAAATTCCCTGCCAACAGCGGCCATACTTGCGGAAAATCATCCCCCAGCGCCCAAAAGCTGATCCCTCGCAGCCCGTACTCCTTCACCAGCTGAAGCTTCGCTTGCATGCTGCGGGCATCCTCGAACCAGACGACATGCTCTTTGCCGGATTCATCGTAATAGTGGAAAAACGGTGATTGGGCGGATTCATCGTACTGAATAGGGGCACCAACGTCCCAGGCTAGGTTGACCGCTTCTTGAGCGCTTAAAGAAGTTGCGAACCTGCCATCGGCCTTATAGGGGAGCGTCCAATTGTAGCCGTAGAGAGGTGCGCTCATCATAATTTTGCTGCGCGGGATTACCGTTACCGCATAGTCGAGCACGCGCCTCACCTGCGACACCGGCGCCACCGCCATCGGCGGGCCTCCGGCCCAGCCCCACTCGTAGGTCATAAGGATGACAAAGTCGACCACGGCTCCATGTGCGCCATAATCGTGAGCTTCGTACCAGAGACCGGGCTGTTCCCCGCTCGTCTTGGGCGCGAGCGCGGTCGAGACGAGCCGTCCGATCGCGTGCATCCGTACGGTCAGCTCCTTCAGGAAGTCGGTATACCGGTCGCGGTCTGCCGGCGGAATGTGCTCAAAATCGACGTTGACACCTGCGTAATTCATCTTCTGCACCGTGTTCTCAATATTCACAAGCAGCTTCTCCCGGGCTACAGCATCCGCCAAGACCGCGTGAGCCACATCCAAGGAGAAGACGCCGTTCTCGGTGTTCGTCAACACCATCAGCGGGAGCGCCCTCGTCATCGCAATCGCCTCCAGCGCCGGCACTGCAGGAGCGGGCTTCAGGGAACCGTCGGGGTTCACGATGTATTGGAACAAGCTGATATACGTCATATATCGAGCCGTCTCCTCCACGATCCGGCGGTCGCGCTCGGCTTCCTTCGTGGTCTCCAAATACCCGTTCACTTGGATGGTGGTCTTCGGCCCCCATAACATGGGGCTAGGAATACGCAACCGCATGCCCGGATACAGCGAGAACGGACTTACGAGCCCGTTCACCCAGGCGATCGCGGCCATGGGGACACTATATACGCGAGACAGCCTCCACAGCGTATCGCCAGGACGAACCGCGTGGATGCGTTCGTATACGGGAAGGAGCAGCGCTTGCCCCGGGACGAGCCGGTTCGGATCGTCCAGCCCGTTCAAGCGGATCACATCCCCCACGCGTACGCCGTACCGGCTGGCGATCTTCCAGACCGAGTCGCCCGGCGCTGCCGTTACGATTTGCATGCTCGCCAGCCCCTTCCCCTTGTTCTACCTGCACTCCAGCGTATCGTTTCTATGGGTATTCCGGGCAACGGGGAAAATGACGGGTCCGGTGTAAATATTTCGGGACGGCACTGCTTTTCTTCTGCTGTATGCGCGGCGCAGTGTAACGCTGACGGGATACCGAAGTCCGCCTTTGAGTGAAGAGGGAAAACCTCCCTCTCTTCCGACGCAAACCGCCCGGTTCGCGCGTACCAGAGGGAAAACCTCCCTCATTTTGGGCCATCATCCCCAGTAACCAATGGTTTTCGCAAAAAGTGAGGGAGCTTTTCCCTCATAGAAGTCTCAAACCGCTTGAATCGGATGAAAGAGAGGGAGAAAATCCCTCTGTTGGGGCGGGTTGTTAAAAGTAACTTTTCTACTTTACAGCATGACCACCCGCCGAATCTACACTCCAAATTCCGCTTTCCAGTGTGGGGAGGCGTGGGGATCGGAATATCTGCGTTTACTCGGCGGGAGGCGGATTGTGCGTGGAAACTAGGCGTTTAAGCATCCAGAAAATGCAAAAAGAACCCTTTCGGGTTCTTATATGCATCCCTTACCCTACCTAACCTTACCTTGCCTTCCGCCTGTGCTACAGCTTGCGCAGCTTCACTCCGACAGCCGCGTGGTCGGCGCCCTTCGTCAAGATCAAGTGCGCCCGGGTCCGCGTCGGCTGAATATTCTCCTTCAGGTTGCGCAGGTTGATCTCGCGCCAAATGCCGGTCGCCGTCTCCACCGCGTCTTCGTCGCTTAAGCCCGAATACCGGTGGAAGTAAGAGTTCGGATTCGCGAACGCGGTCGTGCGCAGCATCTTGAACCGCTCCACATACCATTCCTCGATCTCCGATTCCTTCGCATCCACATAGATCGAGAAGTCGAAGAAGTCGGAGACGTACACCTCGCTCGCCGCCTTGCCTTTGCCGCTGGCCGAGGAATGCCCCTGCAGCACGTTGATGCCCTCCACGATGAGGATGTCCGGCTGGCGGATCACCTGCTGCTCGTCCGGCAAAATATCGTACGCCAGGTGGGAATAGATCGGACAGCTCACCTCGGGCAAGCCCGACTTGATGTCGGCCAGGAACCGGATGAGCTTCCGCGCGTTGTAGCTCTCCGGGAACCCTTTGCGCTTCATCAGTCCGCGCTCCTCCAGGATCCGGTTCGGATACAGGAAGCCGTCCGTCGTAACGAGATCGACCTTGGGATGGCTCGGCCAATGGGACAGAAGCGCCTGCAGGACGCGGGCGGTCGTGCTCTTCCCCACCGCGACGCTGCCGGCGATCCCGATAATATAAGGCACCTTGGCCGTGTGGTCGTTCAGGAAAATTTGCGTCGCCCGGTACAGCCGCTGGGTCGCTTCCACGTACAAGTTCAGCAGCCGGGACAAAGGCAAGTAGATGTCCTGGACTTCGGCCAATGAAATTTTATCGTGAAGGCCCTGCAGCTCCTTCAGATCGTGCTCGTCGAGGGTCAAGGGCGTCACGTCGCGCAGCTTCGCCCATTCCTCCCGCGTGAAAGCTTTGTAAGGCGTGAATGTGCCAATCGTCGAATGCGGGGCTTCCGCCATGAAGTGGTCTTCCTTTCTATATTAAACGGCGTCGCCCAAAAACTTGTACTGTGCTTCCACCAAGCCGTAGTAAATGCCCCGTTTCTGCATCAATTCGTCGTGGCTGCCTTCTTCCATCAAGCGACCGTGGTCCATGACGATAATTTTGTCCGCGTTGCGGATCGTGGACAGCCGGTGCGCGATAATGAACGATGTGCGGCCGACGAGCAAAGCTTTGAGCGCTTCCTGAATGCGAAGCTCGGTTTCCGTGTCGATGCTGGCTGTAGCTTCGTCCAGGATGAGCACGCGCGGATCGGCGAGCAAGGCCCGGGCGAACGAAATCAGCTGGCGCTGCCCCATCGACAGCACGTTGCCGCGTTCCTCGACCTGTGTCTCATACCCGTCCGGCAAGGCCGCGATAAAGTCATGCGCATATACGGCACGTGCGGCGTCCTCGACTTCCTTGTCGGTCGCGTTAAGGCGGCCATAGCGGATATTGTCGCGAATCGAGCCCGAGAAGATGAACGTATCCTGCAGCACGATGCCGACCTGCGAACGCAAGCTCTGCAGCGTGAAGTCGCGGATATCTTGCCCGTCGATCAGCACGCGCCCGGCCACCGGATCGTAGAACCGGCACAACAGGTTGATGATCGTACTTTTCCCGGAGCCGGTGTGACCGACCAAGGCGATCGACTCGCCGGCCTTAGCCTGCAGGCTCACATTGCGCAGGGCAGGGCGGTCTTTCTCATATTCGAAAATAATGTTCTCCAGCTGGATGCCCCCGGTAATCGGCGGCAGTTCCTTCGCATCCTTCTTCTCGCCTACGGTAGGCTGCTCGTCTAGAAACTCGAAGATTCGCTCCGAGGAGGCCATGGCGATCAGCATCTGTTGGTACATCTGCCCAAGCCGGTTGATCGGCTCCCAGAAGTTCCCGATGTAGTTCGCGAAGGCGACGAGCAGCCCGATCGTCATCGCGCCCGTGGAGACGAAGTGCGCCCCGAGCCAGAACAGGATACACGTACCAATCGCTGCCGTCAGCTCGATGATAGGACCGAATGTCTGGTTCAGCATCGATGCGTTGTTCCACGTCAGCCGGTTCACTTGGTTCATGCCGTCGAAGTACTTCATGTTCTCGCGCTCTTGCGTGAACGCCTGCGTCACCTTGATCCCCTGAATGCTCTCCGCCAAGTGGGAGTTGATACGCGACGTCTTAACCCGCACGTCTTGCCAGGCGATCCGGATCGTCGTGCGCAGCTTGCCGGAGACGACGAACATGACCGGTACGGTTACAATGATAGCCAAGCCCAATTTAAAATTCAAGGTAAGCAAAATCACGATAATCCCGATCAACTGGATCGAGTCGATCAGCAGGTTGACGACCCCGTTGGTGAACAAATCCTGCAAGGAGTTGACGTCGTTCGTAATCCGTACGAGGACCGAACCGGCGGGACGCTTGTCGAAAAACCGAAACGACAGCTGCTGAATATGCTTAAACAAGTCATGTCGGAGGTCATAGATCACATTTTGCCCGATCATATTCAAGTACCGGATCCGGTAACTGTTTACGAACCATTGGACGAGATAGAGCCCCACCATGCTGCTGGCAATGATTATAAGCAGCTTGCCTTTGCCGTTCGCAATCGCATCGTCGATCGCGAGACTGATGAGATACGGGATCGTCAGCTTCGCCATCGTTCCGAGCAGCATCGCGACCAGGATAATGGGCAGCAGCTGCTTGCGGTACGGCTTCAGATAGGCGGCCAATCGCTTCAGCTGCGACCAGTCGAACGATTTGTCCATCAATTCGTCGTCTTGGTAGACAAAGCGTTCCTTCTGCTGAGAATCTTGTGCGGCGTTTGCCTGTTTCTTGCTCACTTCGCCAACCTCCGTTCGATTTGTTTTCTCACGAGACTCGGATGGTCGGAGTATTGGATTTTATACGTTTCATAGTAACGCCCCGGCTCCCGCAGCAGTTCCTCGTGGGTGCCTCGTTGAACGGTACGGCCTTCATCGAGGACGAGGATCTCGTCCGCATGCTTCAGCGAGGAGATCCGGTGTGCGATAATGAACGTCGTGCGGCCCTTCATCAATTCCCGGAAGCCGGCCTGAATCTCATGCTCAGTCTCCATATCGACGGCGCTCGTCGCATCGTCCAGGATGAGAATCTTCGGATTTTTGAGCAGCGCCCGTGCGATGGCGATCCGCTGCTTTTGTCCGCCCGACAGCCCCATACCGCGTTCGCCGACGATCGTGTCGTACCCTTCCGGCAGCTCCATGATGAAATCGTGCGCCTTCGCGAGCTTAGCGGCATGGATGATCTCCTCCATGCTCACGTCACGGCGGGAGTATGCGATATTGTTGCGGATCGTAGACGAGAACAGGAACGTCTCTTGGAACACGAGCGCGATCTGTTCTCGGAGGCTGCCCAGCGAGATGTCGCGAATGTCCGTCCCGTCCAGCGTGATGCGTCCGTCTCGAATATTGTAGGCGCGCATCAGCAGCTGGATGACGGTCGACTTCCCGGATCCGGTAGGCCCGAGCAGGCCGATAACGGAGCCCGCCTTCGCATCGAGCGAAAAGTTCGTGAGCGCCGGCTCCTTGTCCGGATAGGCGAAGGTGACGTTCTCGAAGCGGACATTCCCTTGCACCTGCTCTTTATTTAGCTGGATGGCGTTATTCTTGTCTTTTACATGCATATACTGATTCAGAATTTCAAGGACGCGTTCGGCCGAAGCTTTGGATTGCGTGTAGTTGTTGATATGCAAGCCGATATCGCGCATTGGGGCGATGATATACCAGATCAAGCTGAAGAACGCAACCAGCTCCCCGATCGACATTTTATCCTGAATGACGAACCAGCCGCCGGCCGTCAGAACCATTACGATACAGAAGTTGGACAAAAACTCGAGCATCGGGAAAAATTTCGCCCAGGCAAACGCCAGCGTAATATGGTTCGCCTTGTATTCCCCGCTCTGGGTAGAGAACTTCTCCACCTCGTGCGGCTCTCGTGCAAACGATTTAACCGTCCGGACCCCGGTGATGTTCTCCTGTACGGCCGTGGTCAAGTTGCTCATCGCCTTGCGCACCGAGCGGAACGCCGGGTGGGCCGTCTTCTCGAACCGCAGCGCCGTCAGGGCCACGAACGGCACGGAGATGAACGCAATCAGCGTCAGCCGCCAATCCAAACTGAACATCATGATGGAGCCGAAGCCGATCATAAGGAACACGTTCAAAATTTGAGCGAACCCGAAGCCGATGAACTGCCGGATTGCTTCCAGGTCGGCGGTCAGCCGGGACATGAGGTCCCCGGTCTTCGCCCGGTCATAATATTGAAAGGCCAGGAATTGCAGTTTCTCATACAGCGCATTCCGCATATGATACGAAAGCGTGTTGCCCACTCTACCCCCCAGGAACCCGTGCAAAAACTGAAAGCTGGCCTTTACTGCAATCACTCCGATTACGGAAAGTGCGACGTACGGGACCAAGTTGTAGTTTTCCGCCCTGATGACATCATCAATGAGGTAGCGAAGCAGGTTCGGATATACTAATCCGAGCGCGGTGGAGCACATGAGGCAGAAGATCGATAAAAATAACCACCGCTTGTCTTGCCAGTAAAACTCTTTCATTTGCTTTAAAACGTTCATTAGGCTCCTCCTCGGGCGTGAGCATACGGAGTAGCTTGGCTTGAAGCTCCCCTTTGTTTGCCGCACCGAAAGCATTTTCAATCTTTATGCATCTTAACACCATCCCCCCCACCCCGCAATCAGTAGAAACGGGAGAAATGTTCATAAAGCCTCTTAAATCTACGAATTTAGAGAAAAACGAGACGTAATCCATACGTATCTCCCAAATCGTCGTGATACGCTTTGTTGTATACGGTTTCATGAAAAATGAAAAAACCGGGCTTTGCGTCTAGGATCAACAACAGAAAACCCTTGCCCGCTCCCCGCAAATGAAGGGCCTCCGGCCGCTGTTGAAACCAAGTCCCCGGATTGATTTTGTCGGAGAAGGGACTTGGTTTCAAAGGCGGACGGCGTGGGTCCCCCACGCCTCCTGCGGCTCCTTCATTAGCACTACGCTGGGTTGTTCCGTGTTGACCATCTCAAAGCAAAGCCCGGTTTTTCAGGTGGGGCAGGAGGAAGAGCGAAGGAGCTCCGAGAATCGCTCCTGAAGGCGCTGAAGCTCGGAGAGGTCGTGCTTCATCTCCAGCGCATCGAGCAAGCCCTCCACATGCTCGCGCGCGGCTCGGCGCTGCTGCTCGTGCAGCTGGGCTACGGCGCTATCGTACTGGTCGGCGTAGGTGCGCTCGATCAAAGCTTGGTGGCGCTCGATGTAGCTCGCGACCGGTTCCTGGAACTTCTTCTCCAGCAGTTCCTTCAGCTGGGTGCGGCCGGAACCTTCGAAGAAGTGTTTGCCGCTCTTATACAAGCCGGACACTTCCTTCTCTTCGATCTGCACCCCGGTGAGCGTCTCTTCCACCGCCGGAGTCGTGTATTTCGTCGGCGCCGGTGCGGACGCCTCGAACGTTGGCAGCTCCTCGCGGATGCGGGCCGCGTTCTTGTCCGCGCGCTTGCGGGCGAGTTTGTTCAGCGCCTGCTCGACACGCAGCGTCGTCGCCAGCAGCTCTTGGGAGAGGTCATACGAGATCAGGCGGATCAGGTCGACCGTAGCAGCGCGCAGGAGCGACCGGATCGGCCCGGCGTCCTCCCGCAGCGAAGCCGGGTTGAACGCGTACGTGTACAGCTCACCGAAGCGGTAGAATAACCGCTGTTTCACGTAGTACAGCAGCTCGGCGGCTTCCTTGGCCGCCTCCCCCAGCTCCTCCGCCGTATTCGGCGCGTTCAACAGTGCTTCTACGCGATGCAGAGCTTCCCGCAACCGCTCGATCCGCTGCTTGCGCTCGGCCTCGCCCGCCTGCGCGCCTTCAATCCATTGGCGCAGCACGCCGTCTGCGCGCTCCAAGTCCTGCTCGGCCGCCTGAACGGCCAGGTCGGCCAGCTCCTCGAACGCGAAGCGCACGAAGTCGCGTTCGAACGGCACGATGCCGGACTGCTCCAGCAGAGCGGCATCTCCGCCCATCTTGCCGTCCAGCGCGGACAGGCTGGACACCGGATAAATGCGCGGATGGCGGATGCCATACTGCAATAGATTCGTCGTGACGTGCCCCACGACGCCGGCGAGCTCCTGCTCGTCGGCAGCGAGATCGGCTGCGTTGACGACGAAGAACATTTTATCGAGCTCGAACGTCTCCTTCACCCGGCCGAGCTGGAGCAAGAATTCGCGGTCGGCCTGGGAGAACGCGTGATTGTAATAAGTGACGAACAGGATCGCGTCGGCATTCTTGATATAATCGAACGCCACGCCGGTATGCCGGGCATTGATAGAATCGGCTCCCGGGGTATCGACGAGCACCATGCCTTGATTCGTCAGCGCACAAGCATAATGGAGCTCGATGAAAGCGACATAGCACGATTTGCTCTCCTCGGCGACATAGTCGCGGAACTCCTCGAGATCGGCCCGGATGACTTCGCCCATTTGACCGGCCGCGAAGTTCCAGCCGCGGCGCACCGCCTTCAGGAACGTATAATGCGGCTTGCCGCTCGGGGCGACCGTCTCCGGCTTTAGCCGGTCGATCTGGCTCAGCGCTTCGTCCATGCTCGCGACGTTATAACCGAGTACCTGCAAGGAGAAGCGTACGTCGTCCAGCATCGCCTCGGCGGACTTCATCTGCACCTTGACCGAGCCGTGCGGCCATTCCGCCGTAGGCGGCACGATCTTGTTGATCGCCGCCGTCGTCGGGTTCGGCGACACCGGGAGGATCGCGTCGCCCATCAGGGCGTTGGCGAACGACGACTTGCCCGCGCTGAACGCGCCGAACAGGGCGATCGTGAACGTGCTGCCGGTGAGGCGCTCGGCCTTCTCGCGCATGGCGGCCACGATCGACTGCATGGCCGGGATGCCGGCCAGCAGGTCGGCGCCGGCCGTCAGCCGCTGCGCCGTGCGGCGCATGCCGCCGCGCGGATCGCCCGCGGCCGCGGGCGCGCCTGCGACAGGCGCGTCGGCGCCCGCTGCGCCTCCGGCGCTAGCCGCGCGCAGCGACACCGCCGGCGCGCCCGGCACTGCGGCGCGCGCGAGCGTCTGCGGCTGCGCCGCGCCGGCGCCTGCGGCGCCCGCGCCCGCCCCCGCCGCCGGGTACCCGGCGGGGTCGGGCAGCGCGAGCGCGGCCGCGTCGGCGGCGGGCAGCAGCGCCGCCAGCTCGGCGGCGTACGCGGCCTCGCGCGCCTCGAGCGCCTGCAGGCGCCGGTACGCGCCTAGCCGCGCCTCGAGCGCGCCCCGCTCGGCGCCGAGCGCCGCCGCACGCTCGCGGCCCGCCTCTGCCGCACGCGCGGCGAGTGCCTCCGCGAGGGCGAACGCCTCGCGGCGGAAGAACGACTTCGCGTCGGCCGCCAGCTGACGCGAGTAATTCAGCGTGTACTCACCGCTAAAGCTCGCCCCGCTCTGCACTTGCGCCGCCAGCCATTCGGCGTTCGCCTCGCCGGCTGCATTAGCCAGCCGCGCGTCGATATCCGCGGCGGCCAGAGCCCCCGCGGCATGCGCCTCCGCCTCGCGGATCAACAACTGCCGCAGGTGCGATACGATGTGCACCTGCATCTGCTCAGCGAAGTCGGCCGAGAACGCGGCGAGCCGCGTCTCGATCTCCTTCGCCGTCGCCGCCGCCCGCGAGAAGAAGCCGACCTTGAACCCCGGCTTGCGGCTCTGCAAATAATGATGCGCCAGATCCCGCGTTGCGGCGGGCGTGATCGTCGCATTGTCGAGCAGATGGACGATCTCCTTCTTCAACCCCTGCTCGTAAGACTGGGCTTGCTCGGCAATCGCCTTCAGCTCGGCGTCGAACGCGTTCGCTTGCTCCAGCACGGCCGGCAGCGCCTCCTCATCGAGCGCCTCGCGCGCAGCTTGCTTCTCCGCTTCACTCTGCTCGCTCACCCAGGCCGTATGCATTCCGCTCAAGTGGCGCGCCGACTGGATGACACTCCGAGCGCGCAGCGGCTCCGACAAGCCGGCGAGCTCGGTCACGAGCCGCTCGAGCTTGCGCCATTCATTCAGCGGATGGTCGGACGCCTTCACCGACGTATATAGAATGCCGTCCGGCACAATATGCCAGTTCTCGAACGCCTGGCGTACGCTCACCCGGTACGCATCGAAGGTCAGCTCCCGCTCGCGGTGCTTGTCGATTTGGTTCACGATCAAGTACAGCGGCTTGCCCCACTCCTTCAGCCGTTTGCAGAAGGCGAAGTTCACTTCCGACTGGACATGGTTGTAGTCCATCACGTAGAACACGACGTCTGCCAGGTGCAGCGCCGATTCCGTGGCGAGCATGTGCGCGGCGTCGGTCGAATCGATGCCCGGCGTGTCCAGCACGGCTGCCTTGCCGTCGAGCAGCGAGATCGGATAGCGAATCTCGATCGACGCGATCTCTTGTCCGTTGCGGGCATACTCGCCCAGCTTATCAAGCGGAACCTCTACCGGCTGAGCAGCGCCGCCGGCGACTCCGGCCGATGCAACCGGAATAATCGTAGCCCCCGCCGTCCCGCTGCGGATCGTCACTACGTTCGCGCTCGTCGGGATCGGGCTGGAGGGCAGCAGCGGATGGCCGCACAATTTATTGATCAGGCTCGATTTGCCCGCCGAGAAATGGCCGCAGAAGGCGATCCGCAGCAGCGGATCGTGAGCCAGCTCGGCAAGCTCTCCCATCTTGCCGGCGTTCGTCCGATCTCCTTCCTGCGCCATCCGTTCCCGGATGGCGGCGACGGCCTCGGTGGCCGCCGTCTCGCGGAAGTGATGCAATGCGTTCATGAGTAGTTTCTCCCCCAGAAAGTCTCTATTTGTCGCAAAATAAAGAAAAAAACCGAATTTCTCCGGTTTCTAGTGTACCACATTTTCATTTTCAGGGATAAAAATTTCAAACACGTCGCCATGCTGCAAAATCGTAATGTTGCGGTCGCGATGCTTCATGACCACGACGTCCGGCTTCGATTTCATTTTGTCCAAGTAATGCTCGGGCACGTCTCCGGATTCGAAGATCGTCACGCCTTCCACTTCCGCTTCCTCATCGGTTCCGAGAGGGGTGTTGATGACTTTCTCGAATATATCGGAGAACAATTCGAAGTCACTCGTATACACCGCAATACATTTCATGCTTATCGTCCCTTTCTCTTGTCGTCATTCCTTAGATTTCCTTTTTTTCGGGGTTTTCATACGCCCCTTGCCTTCCCCGCACACGTCGAGCAGCGGACAAATGCCGCATTGCGGATTTTGCGCCTTGCAATGATAACGCCCGAAGAAGATCAGGCGGTGATGCGTCTGGGTCCATTCTGGCTTCGGCACCTTCTTCATGAGCTTCTGTTCGACCTGCAGCACCGTATCGTCCGGGTCGGCCAAGCCTAGGCGTTTCGAGACGCGCTCTACATGGGTGTCCACAGCGATCGCCGGCACGCCGAACGCATTCGAGACGACCACATTGGCCGTCTTGCGGCCGACGCCGGGCAGCTCCACAAGCTGCTCGTGCTTTTCCGGCAAGATGCCGTCATAGCGTTCGAGGAGAAGTCGGCACAGGCTCTGAATATGCTTTGCCTTATTGCGGTACAGTCCGATGCGGCGGATGTCTTGCTCCAGTTCCTCGATCGGCACCGCGAGATAGTCGGCAGGGGTTTTGTACTTTTGGAACAAGTCGGCCGTTACTTTATTCACCGTTTCGTCCGTGCATTGCGCCGAGAGCAGGACCGCGATCGTGAGCTCGAACGGATTCGAATGGTGCAGCTCGCAATGCGCATCCGGGAACATCGTGGCGATCGTATCCAGAATGTGTCGCACCTTCTTCGCGGTCATCTCCGTTCCCTCCCGATCTCACTACCCACTCACACGAAGCGTTAGGTTTAACTCATTGTGATTCAGTTTAACGAAAGTGGACGGGCGGTTCAAGTCCGTTTCTGTTACAATTTCGACATTTTTGTGAGAACCCGAAAAGGTGCTTGGTCGTGGCGCTCAGGCTAACTCCGATCAGATGAGCCTCACGGCACAAAAAAAGCCGGCGCACCGCAGCGCGCCGACCACCGAAAACCCGATCATTTCGAAATCTCAATAATCTTACCCCCGAGGAAATACACTTGTACGGTATCGCCATAAGCAAGGAAGCTCGGGCTAATGACGGACGTCCCTTGATGGACATACGCATTGTCGTGCAGGACATACAAGTAAGGCTCGGTTAACAAACTGCGTTGGAACGCAACTTCCTTCGTTCCCGCATTATACGTGGATACGACGCGAGTTTGGCCGGACAAGACGACAAACATCGTTTTGCCCTTCGAATCCGTCACGACCTGTACCCGATCTTCCGGCTTGAGCGATTCGAGCGTCGAGTAGGTGGTGGTGCCGCTCTTGATCTGGAAGTTCGTGCCTGCCGTGATCGTCTGCGTGGCGTTGTTGTAATCCGTCAGCGTCACCTTCCCTTGCGAGGCGTCCACCGCGGTCACCTTCCCGCGAATCGGGTTCACCAACCGGATCGTCTCCAGCGTCCGGCCGATGTAATCGAACTCCACCCAATCATCGAGCGGAATATCTGACAACGACAAAGCCGTCTGTCCGTTCCGGACGATCGGAATCGCGTTCAGATAATATTCGGCTGTCGTCGTATCGTTCTCGCGTACCGTAATTTTTTGATTCGGGATGTCCTTGGAGATCGTCTGTACAATAAGCGCTGTACGCACTTGCACGTGGACGATCTGGTCCTGCGAGGCGTTGAATCCGATGCGCACCGAATCGCCCGGCTTCAAATCCGCGATCGCGGCGCTCGACTTCCCGGCCAGCTCGATGTAAGGATTCACATACTTGTACGTGTAAATCAAGTTGTTAGAAGTCCGAATCGTCATCTCCCCGGACGTCGTGTTGATCTGAGCGAGCGTGCCGTCCAGCCGAGTCGTAATTTGAATCGAGACGAGCGTCTTGTCGGTGACGGATAAGTTCACGCGTTTGCCTTTTACGAAGTACGTGGAGAAATTGTCCAGCGACACATCCATTTCGTCGTATAGCATCTTCGTCTTTGTCGACAGCGGATACACGGCGAAATTGCCGAACTCGTCCTTCACCGTCAAGATTTTCTCCGTCGCGTCATAGCTGAAGATCGTAGCCATGGAAAAGCTCTGTACCTTGCTCGCCGTGACAATGATGCGGTCGACTACATTGCCGTTCACTTCGACCTTCACGTCGTCGCCCACATTCAGATCCTTGATGGTGGCATACGGATTGCCGTTAATGACGACTTGTGTGGCGCTCGACAGCGAGTAGGCTGATAAGCCGGACCCGGTCGGTCGTTGCAAGTTGATGATCATCGAGTTCAGATCGATAATCTTGATCTTGCCTTCGTCCCGCAGCTCGACGAGCTGCTTGACGACCGTGACGGCGTTCGCCTTGCCGCTCTTCACATCGATACGGATCGTGTCGCCCTCGTACAAGCCTGCCGGGTCGAATGGCTTGTCGGCCAGCGTCACCGTCGTCAGTGCGGTGATCGGATACGATTCTTCGAGACCGGATACGGCCTCCTTGATCTTGATAATTTTCGCCTGCGTATCGATCGCTACGAACGTCCCATCCACTGTCTTGTTGACCGGGACTTGCTTCACGAGAATTTGCTGAATTTTCGAGGAAGGGATGAGCGTGTTTTTCTTCATCTCGATGACGGAGTCGACGAGCAGGCTGCCTAAGCTGACACCGCCGCCGTTCTTATCAAGAATACTTACGTTCGTGGCCAATGCGTATGTACTTTCCATCCCGTCGATCAATACGGTTACGGTCAACGCGTTGATATCTACGGATACTACCGTGCCGGTGATCGACTGGAGCTGAACTTCATCGCTCAGCACTTCGCCGAAATAGCCGACATTGTTGTCCGTTACGACGTACACTTCGGAATACAGCTTCACGTCTCCGATGGCTAGCTTGCGCGTATCTTCCCCGGTATTATAAACCGGAGCCGTAGGATACATCTGAATCTGCTTCGTCTGTCCATTCTTATCCTGGAGCGTCCACGTGCTGCCGTCGACCTGAGTCAGGAAGCCGGTATAGCCCTTGGCGGACCGGGTCTCCATGTAGGGCTCGGCCCGGCTGAGGAACGTAGCCATCTGCGCTCGCGTTACGGTACCGGCAGGCTGGAACGTATTGTCTTCGAATCCGTAGACGAGCTTCAGCGCTACCGCCGCGTTAATATAGCCAAGCGAACTTGCCGAGAATTTGGATGCGTCCGCGAAGGAGCTCGGCCCTGTGGAAGTCGTGGCCAAATCTTGCTTGCCGATTGCACGGATAATCATCTTCGCTACCCATTCGCGGGTGGCAGCGCGGCTGCCCCACTTCACCGGAGAGGCCAGCTCCTCGTTCATCGCGATGAGGCCTTTCTCGATTGCCATCGCCACATACCCCTTGGCATCGTCGCGCACCTCCGCGAACGGCAGGTTCGTCGTGGCGGTCGAGCTCTTCACCTGCGGTTCCAACCCCATCATTCGAATCGCCATGATGATCACGTCTTGTTGGCTGACCTCATTCTCCGGCTTGTAGCCCGTATCTTCCCCTTCCACGATGCCGAGGGCGGCCAGCTTCAGGATATGCTTGGACGCCCAATGCGTCGAAGGCACGTCCGGGAACGACAGCTTCATCGTGGTCGGCACGGTCTGTCCGTTCGTCACGGCCAAAGCGGCCACTCCGCCGGTGTTCTGGGGAGCCGGGGCCGCATAAGCGGCCGAGGCCAGTACCATGGATGTGATCAATGATCCGGTCACTGCTAATTTTATTTTCCGATTCTTAGGGTTGATCATTCCGTGCGCTCCTCTTATCGTTCTTTATCGTTTCATTGGATGCGGGACATCCATATGGCCCATCAAGGACTCGGTCTGCTTGCCGTCCACCAGCAGCTCGATGGTCTGCACTTCGCTGAATTGGAACAGCGTTTTCTTGAGCGCGTCGAGCAGCAGCGCTTCACCCGGCGAACCGAGACGTCCCTGGTCCGAAATGGTCATGTTCACAGTCACTTGGCTGTTTTCCAGCTTGGCGGATTGAATCGTAATCCCCTTCATCAGAGGAAGGACGGTAGTATCCGGAGCGGCCTGCAGCTTTTGCAGCGCCAGCTTGTACTTGTCGGCATCCGCCGCGTATGAGATGCTCGTTTCTTTTTCGACGAGCTTCGTCAAGTCCGTATCCGAGTAATAAGCTTTTATTTTCGCTTCCTTAAGGGTTTCCTTTGGTGTGGAAGCCGGCTGGACCGGCTGCGTCGCGACCGGAGTCGAGGTCGGAGCGGGTGTCCCGGCAGGTGTCGTCGGTTTCGAGCCGCAGCCCGCGGCGCTTACTGCCAGCAGCAAGATCGCGGGTACGGCCGCCCTTCGGATTGTACGGTTGAACATCGGCTTCACTCTCCAAACCTTTTTAGTGGACCACACTTTTCCATGTGCTTACTTACCGAGCAAATATTCCTTGATCGCCGCAGCGATAGTCGCAGCTGCCCGGTCCTGGAACTCACTCGAGAACAGCAAAGCTTCGTCGTTTTTGTTCGACAGGAAGCCCATCTCCAGCAATACGGCAGGCATGGTCGTTTCTCGGATGACTTTGAAATCGCCTAGCTTGACACCGCGATCGCCCAGCCCGGTAACGGGCATTAGCTTGTCATGGAGCAAATTCGCAAACGCGATGCTGTCCGGTCGATTGTAGTACGTCTCGGTACCGTTCACCGACGGGTTATCGAACTTGTTGGCGTGGATCGACAGAAATAAATTCGCGTTCATCCCGTTGGCGAAGTCCACACGCTCCTGCAATGAAGGATATGTGTCGCCGGCGCGGGTTTCATATACATCCAGATCCGGGATCAATTTCAAATGATCGACGACCTTGGATTCCATCGCGAGTGTGAAATCCTTCTCCGAGCGCGAATTAAGCGAGATCGCCCCTGGGTCGGAGCCGCCGTGGCCGGCATCGATGACAACTTTGATCCGCTTCTTCACCAATTGGATCCGGTATGTATTCGTCGATTTGTCCTCCGTCAGCTTGAAATCCATCTTTTGTCCGAGGTCGAGCACGATTCTCGCTACCAGCGGCTTGTCGCTGAACTGGGCGTACCGAATCTTCTGCAGCACCGGATGCTTCACGGCGATCTCTCCGCCCTTCGGATTCAACGCTGCAAGCGGCGTGCCTGCGAGCGTTACGCCCGGGAGGTCGATCACCATCCGTTCCGGCGAGCTCAGGAACGAGACTTTGGGAGCGACCGCGCTTGTCGTCTGGATCACGACTTCGTCACCGGCCAGCTCCAGCTTGGAGAACGTTAGAGTCGATCCCGGTTTGGCCCCTGTACCTGTCGTGCCCGAACCTGCACCGGAGCCGCTTGATCCCGGCGAGCCGCTCCCTGTCGTGCCTTTGCCGTCGGTCCCCGCTCCGGTCGGCTTGCCGGTTCCCGTCGAACCGCCCGAAGACCCGGATGCTCCGTTGCCGGAGGTACCGCCGGTTGTAGTGCCTGATCCGCTCCCGTATCCGTTTCCATTCGAAGCGCCAGTATTCGTCCCGGGTGCAGCCCCGCTCGTACTCCCGCTTCCGCTGCCGTTCGTACTCCCGTTCGTCCCAGACCCGCCGGCCGTAGAGCCAGCATCCGGTTGCTTGTACAGCGACACCGACCGCGTGAGATCGTCATAGCCCACCTTCAAGCCGAACGATTCCGAGAAAAAGCGCACCGGCACGATCGTATTGCCTTCCACATTCTCGGGTGCTACATCGAGCTTCTTCTCGACGCCATTGAGCGTCACAACGGGATTGCCGATCTGCAGCTCGATGGCGGTCGTGCCCTGCTCGACCTTAATGCGCGACCCTTCGGGAATCCACGATACGCGTGCTCCCACTTCCTCGGAGATGATCCGCAGGGGAACGATGGTCAAGTCGTTCACGATTCTCGGCGGCACTTCCGGTTCCAGCTTCTTCCCGTTCAAAAACAGCTGTACAGGCGAGGCGGCCTCCGTCGTGGCAGGCAGCAACAGGGCGACTAGCAGCATGACGAGCGGCAGCAGCCATTTCCAGTCCTTCATGGTTCACCTCTAGCAATCTCTCGATTTTTTGCCTGCACGCTGCGAGTCCAATCTGGCAACTTCAGCTATATTCTATCAAATCTCGTTACCAAAAGACACTATCCGTGCAAAGCAGACATACTATTAGACGCCAGAATTTGGGTGAAAGTTGCGAAAAACAACAAAAAAACTCTATCGTTTCGCCATAACGAAAAAATAGAGTTCTTAACCGTCGGATTTAATAGATTATCGCCGATTTCCTACGATTTCGTCCATAATCCTGCTCGTTCGAGCCGCAGATGCCCCGGTGCTCGCACATTTCCCGATACCAAGCAAATCGTCGACGATCGTCTGGATAAGGGGCTGCTGAATATGCTTCGGCGCCTCGAACGGGTGAGCGGTCACGCCGGCCGCGGTCGTCTGAACGATCGGCTCGTGACCGAACGTAGAGAACGTCAGCTTCCCCAGATCGCCCACGATCTCGTTCACATCCACGTTCTCATACCCGCAGAAGCACCATGTGCCCGTCCCCTGCACGCCGGACTCGAATTCGTATACCCCGGAGACGGTATCCTCGGCCGTATAGGCGCCTCCGAGATTGGACGACTGGCCGGATGCCGATCGGATCGGGCCGAGCAGGAAGTCCAGCACATCGAGCGTATGGCTCGCCAAATCGAAGAAATAGCCGCCTCCCGAAACGCTCGGATCGAGCCGCCATGGCAGCGCGTCCGCCCGCTCCGTCAGCTTCTTCGTCTGTCTCGTATGGACGAACCGGACTTGTCCGATCGCGCCATCCTCGATCAGCCGTTTGATGTGCAGGAACCGCGGCAAAGCCCGGCGGTAATAGGCGACGAATAAGGGGACCCCGGCCGTGCGGCAAGCATCCAGCATCGCCTCGCATTGGGCGTAATTGAGCGCCATCGGCTTCTCCACATAGACGGGCTTCCCCGCAGCTGCGGCCCGGGCCGCATATTCCAGATGGCTGTCCGGCGGAGTGGCCACATACACCGCGTCCACTTCCGGATCGGCGATCAGCCGATCCGCGTCGTCATACCATCTCGGCACCCCATGCCGTTTCGCATAATCCTCCGCGAGCCGCGCGTTTCGCCGCATCACTGCCACCAGTTCCGAATGCTCGGCCAGCTGAAAGCCCGGGCCGCTCTTGACCTCCGTCACGTTCCCGCAGCCGATAATGCCCCAACGGATTGTCTTCATCCCGCAAGATCTCCTCTCCGGTTATGTACGCTTGCCGCAACAAGCAAAGATAAAAACCGCCCGATAGATCGGACGGTTCATGTTGGATATCTTACCTTAGCGCAAGGCGCTCCGCTTGCTTCGCTTCATAAGCGGAGATCGCATCTTCATGCTGCAGCGTCAGTCCGATATCGTCGAGGCCGAGCAGCAGGAACTGGCGGCGGTGCTCATCGAGGTCGAACGACAGCTCGAGCCCGTACTCGTCGGTCAGCTTCTTGTTCTCGAGATCGACGGTCAGCTTGTAGCCCTCGTGAGCGGCGGTGCGCTGGAACAAGTCTTCGACTTGCTCCTCCGACAGCTTGATCGGCAGGATGCCGTTCTTGAAGCAGTTGTTGTAGAAAATGTCGGCGAACGTAGGCGCGATGACGACTTCGAAGCCGTAATCCTGAATCGCCCACGGCGCATGCTCGCGGGAAGAGCCACAGCCGAAGTTCACGCGGGACAGCAACACGGAAGCGCCTTGATACCGCGGCTTGTTCAGCTCGAAGCTCGGGTTCACGTTGCCTTGCTCGTCGAAGCGCCATTCGAAGAACAGGAACTGGCCGAAGCCGGTCCGCTCGATGCGCTTGAGGAATTGCTTAGGGATGATGGCGTCTGTATCTACGTTCACACGGTCCACGGGACCTACGATTCCGGTAAGCGTTTTGAAAGCTTTCATGTATAGAATCTCCTCTCGTCCGACCGATTACACGCCGGCTTCTACTTTGAATTTCCAGTCGCGGACGTCGACGAAGTGGCCTTCGATCGCCGCGGCGGCAGCCATGGCCGGCGACACCAGGTGAGTGCGTCCGCCGCGTCCTTGACGGCCTTCGAAGTTCCGGTTCGATGTCGATGCACAGCGCTCGCCGGGGCTCAGTACGTCCGGGTTCATCGCGAGGCACATGCTGCAGCCCGCGTCGCGCCATTCGAAGCCGGCCTCGATGAAGATTCGGTCCAAGCCTTCCTTCTCAGCCTGCAGCTTCACACGCCCCGAGCCCGGGACGACGATCGCATTGACGTGCGACGACACTTTGTAGCCTTTGGCCACAGCGGCCGCCGCGCGCAAATCTTCGATCCGGCCGTTCGTGCACGATCCGATGAACACGCGGTCCACCTTCAATTCGGTCATCGGCGTTCCAGGTACGAGACCCATATATTCGATCGCTTTCTCGGCCGCTTTGCGCTCATTCTCCGTTGTGAATTCGCTCGGTACCGGTACGGTCGCCGTAACGTCCGTCCCCATCCCCGGGCTCGTTCCCCAAGTCACTTGCGGCACAAGCGTGCCCGCGTCGAATTCGACCACCCAGTCGTAGGTTGCGCCTTCGTCTGTAACGAGCTTCTTCCACTCGGCTACGGCCTTGTCGAACGCTTCTCCCTGCGGCACATAATCGCGGCCACGCAAGTATTCAAACGTCGTCTCGTCCGGTGCAATCAGACCCGCTCTCGCACCTGCTTCGATGGACATGTTGCAGACAGTCATGCGCTCTTCCATCGTCAGATTGCGGATCGCCGCGCCCGTATACTCGATGACGTAGCCCGTCGCGAAGTCCGTACCATACTTGCTGATAATGCCCAGAATCAAGTCCTTCGCGGTAATGCCAGGCTTCAGGTCGCCGACAACGCGAACTTCCAGCGTCTTCGCCTTCGACTGCTGCAAGCATTGGGTGGCAAGCACGTGCTCGACCTCGCTCGTGCCGATCCCGAACGCCAACGCGCCGAAAGCGCCATGTGTAGAGGTATGGCTGTCGCCGCACACAATCGTTTTGCCGGGATGAGTCAGGCCCACCTCCGGTCCCATTACATGCACAACGCCTTGGTCCACATGGTTCAGGTCAAACAATTTGACGCCGAAGTCTGCGCAGTTCTTGGAGAGCGTGTCGATCTGCTGCTTGGAGATCGGGTCCTTAATGTTGAACCGGTCCTGCGTAGGCACGTTGTGGTCCATCGTCGCGAACGTCAGCTCCGGGCGGCGAACCTTGCGGCCGGCCAACCGAAGTCCTTCGAACGCTTGCGGAGACGTCACCTCGTGTACCAAATGGAGATCGATATACAAAATACTCGGCTTGCCTGCTTCTTCATGAATAACGTGATTATCCCAAATTTTCTCAAACATCGTTTTCTTCGCCATGTTCTCACCTCGTCCGTTCTTTGAAACGATCATAACACTTTCCACCTTAATTGATCCACTATATAATATCTATAAGCGCGATAGGAAATAGCTATAAGCTATTCTTTCGGGAAATGCAGAATACTCAAACTAAGGAGATAGAGGATATGGAACTGCGCCAGCTGCAATACGCGATTCAAATCGCGGCGGACAAAAACTTCTCCCGCGCCGCGGAGAAGCTTCATATCGCCCAGCCGTCGCTCAGCCAGCAGCTGTCCAAGCTGGAGAAGGAGATCGGCGTCCTGCTCTTTCACCGGAATACTAATGCGGTCGAGCTGACGCACGCCGGCTCGCTATTTATTGAGAAGGCGCAGAAGGTCATCGACATGGTGGAGCAAATTAAACAGGAGATGGACGACATCTCCCAAACCCGCAAAGGCCGGCTCATTGTCGGCAGCCTTCCGATTACCGGAGCGCATGTGCTTCCTCGCGTGCTGCCCGTGTTCCAGCAACGTTTTCCGGAGATCGAGATCGTGCTCGTCGAAGACTCCTCCTCACGTCTGGAGCAGCTGACCGCGAACGGCCAGACCGACCTCTCTCTGCTCTCGCTCCCGCTGCAGGATGAGGCGTTGTCGTACCAGCCGCTGCTCGAGGAAGAGATCTGGCTCGCCTTGCCTCCGCAGCATCCGCTTACGGAGGACGCATCCGGCGAGATTGACATCGGGCAGCTCGAACAGGAGCCGTTCATCGTCCTGAAGAAAGGCCAAGGCTTCCGCAAAATCACCCTCGATTTATGCGGCCAAGCCGGGTTCGCCCCGCACATCGTCTTCGAGAGCAGCAATATCGAGACGGTCCAATCGCTGGTCGCCGCCGGCATGGGGATCGCCTTCGTACCGGCGATGGTCGCGCGCGGCCAGTGGAGCCAGATCACGCCCGCTTATTCTAAGCTGTCCGGCAATCCGACACGGACGCTGGTCATCTCGTATCGCAAAGGCCGGTACTTGTCCAAGGCGGCGGAAGCGTTTATTGCGACAATGCGGGAAGTGCTGCAGGAGCAGGCTTCCGATATTCATTCTCCTGCATAAGGTGTGAGCAATTATGACTACTACTTTAACGTTCCTTGGTACCGGTGACTCCATGGGAGTTCCCCGGGTATATTGCGACTGTCCGATCTGTACGGAAGCGCGTTCGACGGGTTTGAACCGGCGATACCGGTCGTCCGCCTTACTAACGGATCCATACGGCGACCGGCTGATGATCGACTGCGGTCCGGACTGGCTCGACCAGATGCGCCTGCTCGGTCTGCGAAGCTTAAACGCGGCCCTCATCACGCACGCCCACCACGATCATATCGCCGGACTGCCGGAATGGGCGGACGCATGCCGCTGGACGAAGATGAAGGGCCGGGTGTACGCTCCTTCCGACGTCTTCGTTACGATCCGCAGCCAATATCCCTGGCTCGAACGGTTCCTGCACTTTATCCCGAATGAGGACGGCTGCGAATTTGGTGACTGGAGGATACGACCAGTTCAGGTGTGCCATGGCCGCAACGGACTTTCTTACGCCTACGTCTTCGAGCGGCCCGGATACCGGTGGGCCTATTGTTCGGATGCGATCTCGCTCACCGAACAACAAAAAGAGCCGCTAATGCGGCTTGATCTGCTTGTATTGGGAACGAACTTTTACAAAGAAGACGCCGAACCTGGCTCTCGATCCGTGTATGATATGGTAGAAGCGGTTCAGTTGATTCAAGAGCTGGTACCGGTCCGTGTGTATTTCACCCATCTGTCGCACGGCGTGGATCGGAACGCTGCGTATGATTTGCCGCCCCAAGTAAAGTTAGCTTACCATGGATTGGACGTCGCGCTGACCCGGAGCGCCGGTCGCGTTAGCGGCTGAATCAGGCAAGATCAAGCGCTGATCGATTCGAGGCTCGCCGGTCAGCCCTCCGTGCCGCTCCGTTTGTACGATTTGTACTTATGCACCACTTCTCTCCAGCTCAAGTCGCCGCGATCGAGCGCCTTCACAAGCATTTCCGCCGTCGCGATGTTCGTCGCTACCGGCACACATTGAACGTCGCACAACCGGAGCAGCGCCGTCACATCCGGCTCATGGGCCAAGGCGATCAGCGGGTCGCGCAGGAAAATGACGAGGTCGATCTCGTTTTGCGCCACGAGCGCTCCGATCTGTTGATCGCCGCCCAATGGTCCGGATTTCAACCTATAGACGTGCAGATCGGCATCCTCCGAGATTTTCGTACCGGTCGTACCGGTCGCGAATACCGTGTGCTTCTCGAACACAGCCTTATAAGCGATGACGAAGTTGACCATTTCCTCTTTCTTCACATCGTGCGCAATCAGTGCAATGTTCATGACAATCTCTCCCCTTCTCAATGTTAGGTTGCTTGCATCAAAAGCACTCGTTCCGTCGATTACAACCTCATTATACCCGTGGATTTCGCGTATAGCAATATGTCTGTGTTATGTTATCTAACATGTAAGCGCTATTTTCGTAAATATTTTAGCGATCTCCGATGCAATCTCGGGAATTTACATAAGTTAATGTTAGTTTATGTGACATTAAAAACGAGTTAAAAATTCGGGAACCAATTGCTCGCAACGGTGTCTAATCTGATTGAGGTGATTCGATGGAGCCCTACTACTTGCCTTACGTTAGTAAGCTCGACCGCAGCTCGCTCCGGGATTTGATGGAGACGTACGGCTCTGACGTGTGGAACTATATTTACTGCATGACCCGCAAGGTGGACTCGGCCGACGATCTGACCCAGGAAGTATTCATCCGCGTGTACGAAAAGATGGAGTCGTTCCGGGGCGAATGCTCGGTGAGGACATGGCTGTTCACGATTGCGCGCCGCCTCGTGCTCAACTACAAGCGGTCGGCGTTCATCCGCAAAGTATTCCTGGTTGATTGGATAACCCGGACCGAGAGCTCTCCCTCCGCCGAATCTGAAGCGTTGTCCCGGATACACGCACACACCTTGTGGGAGTATGTGCTGGAGCTGCCTGAGCCATACCGCGAAGCGCTCATGCTGGATGCCAGCTACGGATTGCCGGTCAAAGAAATGGCGCAGCTGCTCGGAATTCCCGAAGGTACGGTCAAATCCCGCATAGCCCGAGCCAGGACGAGAATCGCATCGAAGCTGAAGGAGGATGCCCCTTATGAACGCACCTAAACCGGATTGGTACAACGCGTTGAGAGAGGGACCGGTGTCCGGCAAGCCCTTCACCCCCTCAATGATGCAAAAGGTGGAGAAGCGACTTTTCGAGTCAGACCGAGGTTCCGTTAAAAGCCGACCGTTCCGCCTGTCGTGGACGCTTCCGCTTGCAGTACTCTCAATAGCGGCAGCAATCCTGTTCATAAGAAGCGAGGCTCCCGATCCGATCGACACCCCGCTGTCCACACCGACAGCCTCCACCGCAGTCACTTACGATCCGGCTATGCTTCATCCGGGCGACAAGGTTGGCGGGATGACCGTTGAATCCACCCAGAGGGACCCGAACGGGCAACAATCGGCAACCGTCGTGTTCTCCGGCAGTGTGCCGCTCGAAGGAACGTACGAATATTCCACCCCGCTCAGCGGGTATCATCCGGAGGAAGTCGTCTTCACCCCGTCGCCGACGTCGGCTGCCCGGATGCCCCGGGCAGAGTCGATGGCTGCCGATTCCGTCCGATTCAGGCTCAGCTTCCGCGACGAGGGAGAGAAGACGAAGTTCGGCACCCCCGGCTCCACCGGAACGGCCATGCTCGTATTGACGCGCTATAACTCGATCTCCGCGCCGATTCTCGACGGCACCCCGAATTCCGGCAGCGTACAAGACATTCAGGTAAGCACCGTGACGGCGCCTCCTGCGCTTAGCTCCGACGAGCTGTCCGGCCTGCTGCAGCCGTATTCCGCCACAAAGAGACCGAGGTTCGATCCGAACGGTTCCCTCGACCCGGCCCCGGTGGCGGATTGGATCCAAGCGATAGATGCTCATTTTCGGCTTCCGATGTCGGAGAAGCAGGCGAACGCCAATCAGCGGGAGCAAATCCGGTCATGGCTGAGCGGTGCGTTCGTCGCGTCCAAAGCAAGCGAATTATTGAACCAGTATGTCATCTCCTCAGGAGACGGGTATATGGTGACAGGCGGCTCCCCTGGCCTTCTGCCGCCCGGCCCGATCAAGTCGGTGAAGGACGCTTCGCTTACGATTCGGGATGCGGCCCAGAAGGAAATGACCTTCACAATGACTTATGTCATGTCCGGCACCCAGGACGCCTATTTGACCTGCATCTTGAAAGAGGAAAAGGGAGAAGTCAAGATCGACCGTTGGACGATCGATTACCGGTAAGCGATACGACGAGAAGGGCTGTCCCGCGCCGTTCATCCGGCTCAGGGACAGCCCTATTTTTTCCTCCGTTTAACTCCTCTTCAATACGTCCGCATTCCTGCCGAAAATACATTCCTTGATGTCCGGCGCCACGTCCGCCATCTCCACCAGCAAGTAAGAGCTCTTGAGGGCAAATAGCGGATGCAAGGAGCCGTATAAAATCCGTTCGACCGGTACGACCTTCACGAGATCCTCGACGACAAAGGTTCGGTCCTTCAACCCGGAGGTGTCCATATAGACGCGGGAATGAGCGTTAATCTCCTCCCGGAGCGTCTCGATCTCCCCGATCCGAATCGTCAGCAACACGATTGTAAGCTCCGGCTGACTCTCGATGAACCGGCGCACCGAATCGACCGGCAACGGAGTTTGCTTCAGCAAGTAGTCGAGCCGCTCATCCTCCATCCGGTGGGAGATGAACAGCGGAAGCTTATGGCGGATCAGCTGCTTGCACAGCCGCGCCACATCTTCTCCATTGAGATCGAACGCATGGTAGCACGGATAAATGCGCACCCCGTGAATGTCGAACCGGCGGATGCCCTCCTCGATATCCCGCTCCCAGCCCGGCAGCTCCGGATTAACCGTCAGAATATGCTTATACTCCGTGCCTTGGATCTGCTCGTGCAGCTCCTCGTCGCCTTCGAACGGGTCATTGTAAAACACACTGTTCAGCGATGCCACATAACCGCCGGAGATCTTGTTCGCTGCATGCACCTTACGAAGATCGCCCAGCGTGTTTTTGCGTACTTTGCGAAACGGCCATTGGCCGAGCAGCGCGTTAACGTCCTGGTACAAGTTCATCCCCCCTGGCTTCCGTTCAACGGAGCGAATATCATGTCCGATCGAACAGCTTCAAAGCATTTTTATAATAAATCAAGTCCTTCTCTTCCGGCGTAAGCTCCGCTTCCTCCAGCTGGCCGACGTTGACCAAATACGTAATGTTCATGTCTGAGCCGAACACGATCCGCCCAGCGCCGATTTGACCGATCGCATAATCCAACTCGTCTCGGCGGAAGTACGTGCCGGAGAAATCGGCCCATACGTTCGGACAATCCCGAATCGCCTTGATACCGTGATAGCCATTGCCGCCGAAATGCGCCATGAGCAGCTTCGCCTCCGGATATCGAGCCGCGAGCCTAGCCACATGGACGCCGGTCGATTCGTGCTCGAGCTGGCCGACCGCTTTGTGAAAAGCGTGAATGAGGATCGGCACCTTGTAACCGATACACATCTCGACAAGCGGGAATACGCGAGGGTCATCGCAAAAAGTCGCCACCCACAGCTTCATCCCGGACATGCCGTACTCTTCGATACCGCGCTTCAGGACGTCCTGCGCATCATCATTGGCCGGATTCACATAGCAGTACCCTTCCACGAGCCCAGGCTGCTCCCGCATGAACCGATGGACATCGCCGTTCAGCCTAGCGATCTCGGACGAGTCGGAATAATGAGTCTGCAGCCCGGAGACATACAGCTTGTCGATGTGATACTGCTCGCACGCCTTCAGCAAATCCCGGGTACTCGCCTCGTATCGCTCCCCCCACACATGGGTGTGCGCATCTATGATCATCGCGCTTACCCCTGCCCCAGCTGCACGGCGGCGACGTTGCGGCAAGCTTCATCGAGGCGGTCGAGCGCTTCGGCGATATCGGCCTCCTTATGGCTGAAGTTCACATAAGAGACGTTGTACAGCGAGACGCCTTGACGATACGCTTCGCGCAGGAATCGGTTCGTTAATCCGTCCTCGGCACCTGGCTTCGTCGTAATCGACGGACAAGGGAACATCCCTTTCATCTCCAGAGCGATGCCGTGGCGGGCGAACCGCTCGTTCAACCCCGTCCACATCGCTTCGCCTTGCTTCCAGATATGGTCGATCACGTTTTGCGTCCGATAGACGTTCACGGCAGCCTTGACAGCCGCCAGGGACAAGGTCTCCCCTCCGAACGTGGAGGAGACGACTGCGCCGCCCGGTTTGACGACCGACATCACTTCCTTGCGGCCTACGTACGCGGAGATCGGCATGCCGTTCGCCATCCCTTTGCTGAACACGGCAAGATCGGGCGTGACGCCGAAGTACTCTTGAATGCCGCCCAGCGCCATCCGGAAGCCGGTGACGATCTCATCGTACACGAGCAGCGTCCCGTGCTTGCGAGTCAACTCGCGGACGGCGGGGTAATACTGCGCTCCAGCCGCCATCCCCACATAATCGGCCGCGATAACGACGGCCGCCACTTGGCCGGTATAGGCGTCCAGCAGCTGCTCGAGCCCGACGACATCGTTCCATCGCGCGACGTGATGCAACGCCGTTAGCGCGGCGGGGACGCCCGGGATAGAAGAGCCGGACGACTGCACGCCCGGAAGCGAGAGTCCGCCGGAACCGAGCGTGTTCACCCATCCGTTGTAGCCTACCTGAATAATATGATCGCGACCGGTGTAAGCGCGTGCGATGCGGATGGCCGCAGCCAGCGCTTCCCCTCCGGTCTTGAGGAACCGCGCCTGCTCGGCGCAAGGAATAACCTCGCACAGCAGCTCCGCCACTTCCGCTTCGAGCGGATGGGGATGCCCGAAAATAATGCCGTTCGACAGCTGAGCGCGGATCGCTTCATCCACATCCGGGTACTGGTAGCCGAGCGTAATCGGGCCAAGCCCGTTGCGGAAATCGATAAAGGACCGGCCCTCCGCGTCCCACACCCGGCATCCTTGGCCTTTCACTATGACGGCCGGCTCTTCCGGCATCAAACCCGGTGCCTTCGAGCTCGTACTGGATCCCCATGGAACGGATGCCTTGAGCCGGGAATTCCAACTTTCGTTCGTAATCGCAGACCATTCACTCATCGCTGATTTCCTCCCCGAAAATCTTCTCAGATCAGATGCCTACTTTGTGCATACATGTTTCTAACCTGTCTTTATTCAAGCACACAAAACACGGTTTGACAAGAGTCGAATTGCGCTCGCAGCGAACGCCATCGTGCTTCGTCAAACCGTCTCTCGCTGCATGCACGGACTAGACGTAAAGCTCCGGCCTGCGGTCCTTGAATACCGGGATCGTCGTTCTCACTTTGTCCACGAGGCTGAGATCCAGCTCCCCCCGAATAATCCTTTCTTCCTCATCGCCTTCCGCAATCACATCGCCCCACGGATCGATGATCATGGAATGGCCGAAGAAGTCGGTAGTCCCGCTGCGCCCGACCCGGTTGCAGGCGACGACGTACATCTGATTCTCGATCGCACGGGCGGTCAGCAGCGTACGCCAATGATGGAGCCTCGGATGCGGCCATTCGGCCGGTACGAACAATACTTTCGCCCCTTGGAGCGCGAGCTTGCGGGACAGCTCCGGGAATCGGATGTCGTAGCAGATCATCATCCCGGCCTGTACGCCGTCCAGCTGCAGCTCGCCCAACTGGTCGCCTGCAGCCAGGTGCTTCTCCTCATCCATCAACCGGAACAGATGAATTTTGGAATAGCTTCCGTTCTCCCTCCCTTTCCGGTCGAAGGCATAGATTGTGTTGCGTACGTCATTCCCCGTCTTCTCGGCGATGGAGCCGGCGATTACATGGACGCCATGCTCGCGGCAGAAGGCCGAGATCGTCCGCTTCGTTCGTTCGCCGTTCGGATCGGCGAGCTCTTGGATGCGATCGAGCGCATAGCCGGTGTTCCACATCTCCGGTACGACGATCACATCCGGCTTCGGCTCCGACGCAACCGCTTCGCACAGCAGCTCGTTCAGCCGCGCGAAATTGCGATCCGGCTCGCCGATGGCGATATCCATCTGCAGGACGGATACTCGTAGTGGCGCCTGTTCAGTCATCGTCCATTTCCCCCGCTTACGTTCATTTTCTTCTATCTTAGACTAACTTAGATGCGACGACAACCGCCGGATGAATTGGAAAATGAACCGGTTCGAAGTATAATCAGGATATTCCAACAATCGGAGTGAGAACTTTGACTTATCCTGCCCCTGTAAAATCTGCATTCGCCATCGAGCCGGCCGACCGCATGAAGCGGCTCCCGGAGCAATTTTTCGCTTCCCTTGTAAGCAAGGTCAACCATCAGATCTCGCTTGGCCATGACGTCATCAATTTGGGCCAAGGCAATCCGGATCAGCCGACGCCGCCGCATATCGTCGCTGCGCTGCAGGAAGCCGCGCCCAATCCGCTTTATCATAAATATCCGCCCTTCAGCGGCTATCGGTTCCTGAAGGAGGCCGTCGCCGCCCGGTACAAGGAAGATTACGGCGTCGACCTCGACCCGGATACGGAAGTGGCGGTGCTGTTCGGCGGGAAGACCGGGCTCGTGGAGATCAGCCAAATTATGCTGGGTCCGGGCGACGTGTGCCTCGTGCCGGACCCGGGCTATCCCGACTATTGGTCGGGGGTCGCGCTTGCGGGCGCGGAGATGGCGTTCATGCCGCTGCGCGAATCGAACGCCTTCCTGCCGGACTACTCCGCGCTGTCGCCACGCGAGCTGGAACGGGCGAAGCTGATGTTCATCAATTATCCGAACAACCCGACCGGCGCGACCGCCCCCGTCTCCTTCTATGAGGAGACGATCCGCTTCGCGGCCAAGAACGGGATCGCGGTCGTCAGCGACTTCGCCTACGGTGCGATCGGCTTCGACGGGAAGCGGCCGGTCAGCTTCCTTGAGCAGCCTGGCGCTAAGGAAGTCGGCATCGAGCTCTATACGCTGTCGAAGACATATAACATGGCCGGCTGGAGAGTCGGCTTCGCGCTTGGCAATCCGGAGCTCGTCCGGCTCATCAATCTGATGCAGGATCACTACTATTGCAGCCTGTTCGGTGGCATACAGGCGGCCGCGGCGACGGCGCTCACCGGGCCGCAGGACTGCGTGCGGGAGCTCGTCGCCATGTACGAATCGAGACGCAATGCTTTCTATGGGGCTCTCTCCGACATCGGCTGGCAGGCTTTGCCGTCGCCGGGTTCATTCTTCGCCTGGCTGCCGGTCCCCAAGGGCTTCACATCCGCCGAGCTAGCCGACACGCTCCTGGAGCGGGCGAATGTGATGGCTGCGCCCGGCATCGGCTTCGGCCGGAACGGCGAAGGCTATGTGCGCATCGGCCTCCTCTCCTCGGAGGACCGGCTGAAGGAAGCGGTGAGCCGGATCGGCGGGCTGAATTTGTTCTAGGCCGGATCATCTTTACAACCGCCCTTCCCCGTGCTATTCTAATAAGAAATCGAATCGCAACATCCACATAAACGTGAAGACGGGACCAGTAGGCCAGCCCCAGTCGAATCAGAGAGTAAATTTCCAGGCTGCGAAAATTTACCGACCTGACTGACCGAACCCATCCCCGAACGGCCGGCGACGAGCCGGACAGCGCGGCCCGCTGTTACATGGGCTTTATGAAGACGGATGAGTGTTGGACTCATCAACTAAGGTGGTACCGCGGAAGCTCAGACTTTCGTCCTTATACATTAAGGACGGAAGTCTTTTTTTGACCTTGTAGATTTTATTAATCCGGGGTCTCCGCAAAGAGGCTTTGCCCTGGAATAAACTTCGAAGTCCTACGTCACTTTGTGGGGTTTCTCGGGAAGGAGCGTCCCTCTAATGAACCGACGAATCGTAGTGAAGATCGGCAGCAGCTCGCTCACTTCCGACGAAGGCGGACTGAACCGCGACAAAATCGAATATTTCGCCTCTGAGCTCGCGGCGCTCCGGGAGCTGGGCTACCAAGTGCTCCTCGTGACGTCCGGCGCCGTAGCCGCCGGCTTCCGGCGCATCGGCTACCCGAGGCGGCCCAAACTCGTGCACGAGAAGCAAGCGTCAGCCGCCGTCGGCCAGGCGCTGCTCATGCAATGCTATAATGAAGCGTTCGCCCGGCACGGCTATGCGGTCGCGCAGATCCTGCTCACACGGGCCGACTTCTCGAACCGCAAGCGGATCGACAACGCCCTGCACACGCTGGAGGAGCTGCTGCAGCATGGCGTTATCCCGATCATTAACGAGAACGATACGGTGGCGGTCGACGAGCTGGAGCAGAAGTTCGGCGACAACGACAAGCTGTCCGCCCTCGTGGCTACGCTGATCAAGGCCGACCGGCTGCTGATCGTCACCGACACGGACGGCCTGTACACGGACGATCCGCGGAAGAACGCCGAGGCCCGGCGCATCGAGCGGGTTGGCGTCATCAGCGAGGAGCTGTTCCGGATGGCCGGCGGCTCCGGCTCCTCCGTCGGCACCGGCGGGATGCGTTCGAAGATCGAGGCGGCGCGTATCGCCGTCCGCGGCGGAGTGCCCGTCTTCGTCGGCAAGGCGGCCGAGCCCGGCGATCTAGCACTCGGCGTCGGCGAGGACGGCAAGGGCACGTACTTCGAGACGAGCCTGCATACACTCTCGACGAAGAAGCAGTGGATCGGCTTCCACTCCCTCGCGCACGGGCGCGCGGTCGTCGACGCCGGCGCGGAGACGGCGCTCGTCGCCGGCGGTCGCAGCCTGCTTCCGGCCGGCGTCGTCGGTGTCGAGGGCGACTTCCACCCCGGCGACGTCATCGAGGTCGTGAACCGCGCCGGGGATGTGCTCGGCCGCGGCGTGGTGAACTACGCCGCGTGGCAACTGCAGGCAGCCGCCGGGCTGTCTACGGAAGAAGTGCAGCGGCGCGTCGACGTGAGCCGCATCGAGGTGATCCACCGCGACGAATGGATCACCCTGGCCCCGCAGGGGCTGCAATCCGAGAATGGAGGGGTACCGAGATGAGTGAAGTAAGAGAGAAGGCGGCGCTGGCTAAGGGCGCCGCGGGCCGGATGGCCGGCTTGACCACCGATCAGAAGAATGAAGCGCTGCGGCGTATGGCGGAGGCGCTCTTGAAAGATACGGCCGCGATTCTCGAGGCGAATGCGATCGACCTCCAGCGCGGGCGGGACAACGGCACGAGCGCCTCCCTGCTCGACCGGCTCGCCCTGAACGAAGCGCGGATCGAAGGGATCGCCGAAGGGCTGCGCCAAGTCGCCGATCTGCCCGACCCGGTCGGCCGCTTGCTCGAGGAGACGCACCGCCCGAACGGCCTGCTCATCCGCAAGTGGAGCGTACCGATCGGCGTCATCGGGATGGTGTACGAGGCCCGGCCGAACGTCACCGTCGATGCCGCCGGGCTGTGTCTGAAGACCGGCAACGCCGTCGTCCTGCGCGGCGGCTCCGCGGCGCTGGAGTCGAACCGCCGCATTGTCGAGACGATGCGGGCGGCACTCGGGCAGACGGCAATGCCGGCCGAGGCGCTCCAGCTCGTGCTTAGCTCGGACCGGTCTTCGGTCGATGAGATGCTGAAACTGAACGGCCTTCTCGACGTGGTTATCCCGCGCGGCGGCCGCGCGCTGATCCAGAACGTCGTGCAGAACGCCACCGTGCCGGTCATCGAGACCGGGGAAGGCGTCTGCCACACGTACCTGGACCGCGAAGCGACTCCGGAGCTCGCGACGTCGATCGCGATCAACGCGAAGGTGCAGCGCCCTTCAGTGTGCAACGCAATGGAGACGCTGCTCGTCCATCGCGACTATGCGGTGCGGGAGCTGCCTGCTCTGGCTGAACGGTTCCGCGAACTGAACGTCGAGCTGCGCGGCTGTGCCGGTTCCCGCGAGCTCGTCCCGTGGATGAAGGCGGCGACCGATGCGGATTGGGGCACCGAATTCGGCGACTACATCCTCGCCGTCAAGGTCGTCGACGGCCTGGACGAAGCACTCGCTCACATCCGTACGTACGGCACGCTTCATTCAGAATGCATCGTGACGGAGAATGCGGAGAACGCGGCCCGCTTCCTGCAGGAAGTGGATGCCGCAGCCGTCTACCATAACGCCTCCACTCGCTTCACCGACGGCTTCGAGTTCGGCTATGGCGCCGAGATCGGCATCAGCACGCAGAAGCTGCATGCGAGAGGCCCGATGGGGCTGCCGGCGCTGACGTCCACTAAGTTCACGATTGTGGGGAGCGGCCAGATTCGAGGGTAAGTTGTGTTGCTGGGTCCATCTAGGTTACGATAACGGGATGGACCCTTTATCATTCAATATCCGAAGCAAAATGGAGGAGGTTTGTTAAGATGAACGATAACCATACCCCCAGCCTGCTGGCCGGACGCCGCCTTTGCTTCGTCGGGGCGGGCTCGATGGCCGAAGCAATCTTCCGCGGGCTCATCGAGCGCAGGCTCGTCGAACCGGCGGCCATCAGTGTCGTGAACCGGGCCAACAACGAACGGCTGCGCGAGCTGAACGAGACTTACGGCGTACAGTTCGCCGAGGAGCCGGCCAGGAAGGATCAGCTGATCCGGTCGGCCGACATCGTCGTCCTGGCGATGAAGCCGAAGGATGCCGGCGCCGGTATTGGCCGGGTCGCCTCCCTCATCTCCGAGCGTCAGCTCGTCGTCTCGGTGCTCGCCGGCGTCTCCATCGCCACGATCGAAACGCTGCTCGGCGGGCCGCGCCCGATCGCGCGCACGATGCCGAACACGTCGAGCACGATCGGACTCGGCGCCTCCGGTGTCAGCTTCTCGGGGAGCGTGTCAGGCGAACAGCGCGAGATCGCGCTCGCGCTGTTCCGTGCCGTAGGCATCGCCGTCGAGGTCGAGGAGCGGCAGCTCGAGATCGTGACCGGCGTATCCGGCAGCGGTCCCGCCTACATTTATTACATGATGGAAGCGATGATCGCCGCCGGCGTCCAGGGAGGCTTGACCCCGGAGGCGTCCCGGGAGCTGACGATCCAGACGGTGCTCGGGGCCGGCGAGATGGTCCGGGTGACGGGCGAAGATCCGGCCGAGTTGCGCCGCAAGGTCACTTCGCCGAACGGAGCTACCCAGGCCGCGATAGAGAAGCTGGACGCGCATCATTTCACGGCAGGCGTCATCTCCGCCGTCCACCGCTCCGCCGACCGCTCGCGCGAGATGGGCGACGAGCTGGCGGCGAAGTATGTGCCTGCCGCAGGAAAGCAGGGATAATCGATGAGCTACTGTGTCGCCTCATACCGGTGCTTCGACGAGAAGGCCGATTTCGAGAAAAAAGCTTTGTCCATCGCGGTCGGCCTAACGGTCGGCAGCTGGACCGACTTGCCGGAAGCGAAAAAAGCCGAGATGGACAAGCATCTCGGCCGCGTCCTGTCCGTCGAGGTGCATGAGGTGGACTCCACCAACACCGAGCGCTATGCGGACATCCGCATCGCCTATCCGGATATCAACTTCAGCGCCGACATCCCGGCGCTGCTCGTCACCGTCTTCGGCAAGCTGTCGATGGACGGCTGCATCCGGCTGATCGATCTACACGTGTCGGAGTCGTTCATGAGCCGGTTCCCCGGGCCGAAATTCGGCATGCACGGCGTTCGAGACCAGCTCGGCGTATCGGAGCGTCCGCTGCTCATGAGCATCTTCAAGTCCGTCATCGGCCACGATCTGAGCGGCCTACGCGAGCAGTTCTACAATCAGGCGCTAGGCGGCGTCGATCTGATCAAGGACGACGAGATTTTGTTCGAGAATCCGCTCACTCCGATCGGCAAGCGGGTCGAGACCTGCATGGCCGCAGCCGCCGAAGCGGAGCGGGTCACCGGGCAGAAGCTGCTCTACGCCGTGAACTTGACCGGCCCGACGTCCGGTCTCGTCGCGAAGGCGAAGGAAGCGATCGACGCCGGCGCGAACGCGCTGCTGTTCAACGTGCTCGCCTACGGCTTCGACGTGCTGCACGAGCTGAGCCGCCATCCGGACATCCGCGTCCCCATCGCGGCACATCCCGCGCTGGCCGGCGCCCTGTACCCGTCGCCGTATTACGGCATAGCGGCCTCCGTGCTGCTCGGCAAGCTGATGCGGCTCGCCGGCGCCGATCTCGTGCTGTTCCCGTCGCCGTACGGCTCCGTCGTCATGCCGCGCGAGGAAAACCTCGCCATCAGGGATGCCCTGACGACCGACCGCCTCGAGACGGATTACGGAGCGCCCGCCGACCTGCGCCCGAGCTTCCCGGTGCCGTCGGCCGGCATCCATCCCGGCCTCGTGCCGCTCATTCTGCGCGACTTCGGCACCGACGTCGTCGTCAATGCCGGCGGCGGCATTCACGGCCACCCGATGGGGACCGCTGCGGGCGGACGGGCGTTCCGCCAAGCGATCGAGGCGGCGCTGGCCGGCATCCCGCTTCAAGAGGCGGCCTCCCGGCCGGATCGTCAAGAATTGAAGACGGCGATCGACTTATGGGGGTCGCGCGAGTGAAACGACAACCGGTCATTTTTTGCGATTTTGACGGAACCATCACGAACAACGACAACATTGTTGCGATCATGAAGCATTTCGACCCGCCGGGCTGGACCGATATCGTCTCCCGGATTCTCGACCGGTCGATCAGCATTCGCGAGGGGGTCGGGGCGATGTTCAACCTGTTCCCCGCCTCGCGCAAGGACGAGATCGTCCGTTACTCCATCGAGAATGCCGTCATCCGCCCGGGCTTCCCCGAGCTGCTCGACTACTGCAGGGAGCATGGGATCGAGTTTTACGTAACGAGCGGCGGCATCGACTTCTTCGTCTATCCGCTCCTCGCCCCGTTCCCGATCGAGCCGGATCACATCTACTGCAACGGCAGCAGCTTCGATGGCGAGACGATTCGCATCGAGTGGCCGCATCCGTGCGACGAGCATTGCACGGTCGATTGCGGCATGTGCAAGACGACGATTATTCGCCGGTTCCCTGCGGACCGCTACGAGCGTATCCTGATCGGCGACAGCGTCACGGACTTCGAGGGCGCGAAGCTGGCCGAGCTCGTGTTCGCCCGCTCCCATCTGCTGGACAAATGCGAGGAGCTGGGCATTCCGTACATTCCGTTCGAGACGTTTCATGAAGTCACGAACGCACTTCACACTCGGAGAGGAGCATCCCGATGACCGACCGTCCCGTTCTGCTCCTGGAGCAGAAACAGCGCGCCTTCACGGAGCTGCGCGACATCAAGAAGACGTTCGCCGACCGAGGCTGGTTCCCAGGCACGAGCGGCAATCTGTCCGTCCGCGTCGGCGACTTCGCCCCCGACCGGTTCGCCTTCGCCATCACGGCGAGCGGCAAGGACAAGTCCGTCCACACGCCGGAAGATTTCCTGCTCGTCGACGAGCACGGCAAGCCGCTGGAGCCGACGTCGCTCAAGCCGTCCGCGGAGACGCTTATCCATTGCGAGATATACCGGCTCACCGGATGCGGCGCCATCTTCCACATCCATTCCGTGTTCAACAGCCTCGTCTCGGAATTGTTCTGGGAGCGCGGGTCGATTCCGGTGCAAGGGGTCGAGCTGATCAAGGCGTTCAACATTTGGCACGACGACGCCGAGATCGAAGTGCCGATCCTGCCGAATTACTCCGACATTCCGCGCATCGCCGAGCTGGTGGAAGGCCGCCTCGACCCGACCGTGCCCGGCATCGTGCTGCGCAAGCACGGTATCTATGCCTGGGGTGCGAACGCGTTCGAAGCGAAGCGGCATCTGGAGGCGTTCGAGTTTTTATTCGAGTATGTGTATCGTTGGCAGTTGCTCAAGCGATAATCTCGGGGATCACCAATAACCGATCCTGCCCTCCTCCACTGGCAATGAGGAAGCGCGGGATCGGCTATTCAGTCCTACCACAAATATCGTTTGTAAACCCAGCTCACGATATACATGAGCGCGCCCAACGTCAAGTTGATCCATCCCGATATTTTCGCAGCGGTCTTCTCTTTTTCCATTTTGTCTTTTTTATAGTTTTTTATATCCACCCATAAGATGTACACGCCTGTGGTAAGTAACAGGCCTACAATGTAGTTTAGATAGCCTACATAACCGGATACTAGCCCCATACAACACCTCAATCCTATTCCTCACGTGGTTTTCCCGCCGATTCTTCGAATGTTGAATTGAGCTTGCACATGAATCTCAACATCTTTGTACATTTTCCGCCAATTGTCTTCGGTCTTTATATGCTCCTTCCAATATTTCGGCTCTTTGGCGCGCACATATTCTCCAAAACCGAATATATCGGAGCTCTTCTCCTGCGTTTTTTTTATTAAATTCTCATACGCTTTATAACCCGTCTCGGACAATTGCTTCTCGATTTGACGAATCACTCCGGTATCCAGCCGCGTGACTTCGTTCGTTTTTTCCCTGAGGTTGCCTTCATTATGCACTTTGACATTAAATTGCGGCCGTCCGTTCTTGATGGCAACATCGATTCTCGAGTTCCGGTGTGTGACCTGGTACATAAAGGCTGTCTCAGAGCCCGGTATTTGCGTAATCACGCTATAGCCTCCAGGTTCGAGTCCTTTGATCCCCATGTACGCTCCGATCTCCAACGGTTCGGTGTGGCCGACCATGCGCTCGCCGCGGAAATAAGCCAATCCGGAAATTTGGATGACGCCATTCTCTAACAATTTTACATAGGGAAGGAATGGCTCCATTCCAAGCGCAGACCCCGCCGAAAAGAAAGTTCCTACAAACGCATTGGGAAGCTTGCCCATCTGAACCGCACGATCCATCGTCGACAATAAATAGAGCGAAGGTACGCGTTCCAGCTGAGGGGAGGTCTTCATCAATTCTTCCGCCTTCCCCTCAGACACCACCATCCAGTTGGTCCGCCGGACATCCGGGTTCCTTCGCAAGTTGTCGCTAATGTTCGACAAATCCTTTTGAGCCACGTCTTTGGAGATCACGATCACTCGAAGATGGCCGAAAAACAGCCTGCCGGCGATTTGTTGCTGTAAATTGCTAATCGCATCGTCCAGAGTGTGACCTACTACGCTAAGCACCCAGACCGGCTTCGTTGCTCCAGTCGGGCTTCCCCCGCCTTCGCCGGGTCCAAGGGGGATTCGTCCCGGAATGGCGACTTGCACGGTAAGCTTGAGTCTATCCTTCGTTGGTGCCGGGAATACACCTGTGAGTTCCGAGATATCTCCTTCTTTCTTCTCAGTATCCGACCTGACTAGATCAATGCCGATGCCTAGCACGACAGCCCTTTCTTCAATTTCTAGCCGGTCCCAGCATCCCGTTAGCAATAGCGTTGCTGATACGAAGAGTACCCCCATTCGCCAAAAGCGTCCGATTGGATTAGGTCTCGTTGCCCGATCTACTTTCGGCGGAGTTTTGGCCGCCATGGATGTCCCCCCCTTTTTTCCTAAAGCGTGCCACTACCAACAGAAGCAATGGATACCCAACCGTAATCAATAACCCGATCTGTCCGACCACCTGGATAATTTCGTACATGTTCAGCACATTCTGCGGGAGCATGGCAATGACGAAAACGAATGGAAGGGTCATCATGGCGAACATCCGGTGGTCTTTCAAACGAAGCAATCTGCTGAGCGCATGGTTCATGAAATAATAGGTGGAAAATAAAGTCGTAAATACCGCCGTCACCCATACGGCCAAAAAGGCGGCATCCAATCGTTCCAAGATGTTGGCCGGGAGCGATGTCGTTTTGGCGAGCTCCAATGTCGGCCACAGCAGCTTGATCGTTTCATCCGATCCGAACACGGATACCGTTGCGGTCACAATGGAGAGGTACAACCCGCCTGCAATGACAATGGCCCAACAGGCGGATTTCATCACCCGAGAAGGATTGCGCATAAAAGGGATAACCATGGTCATAACGAAGGATCCCTGGAATAGAGCGGCAATCGTCAGCCCGCCTCGAAACATACTCCCCCACTCGCCTGTGCCCCAGACAGGCTGTAAAAATAACACATTCGCGTTTTTCAGCGACAAGGCCACAATAAGAATGGCCGGGAACACCAGCAGAGGAAAGTAGAAATGATGGATATAAGTGAACGTGGTCATGCTTGAGCGTGTGGAGAGCGCTGAGAGCAGAAGCATAACAATAACCGTAACCTCCAGCGGTGTCTTTTTCAAAACGGAGGTTACGACCACTTCCCCGAACTCCCTTGCGGCGAGAGAAGTCAAGACGGCAAAAAAGAGGATGATAAGCACGCTTCCAATCCGTCCGAGCAGCTTTCCCACGATATCTTCGCTGTATTCGATGATCGTTTGATGGGGAAACCGTTGACCCAGTCTTGTAATCAAAACCAAGCCGCAGAGCGCCACAGCGATTCCGATTATCGTGACTAATGGTGCGCCTGAACCGCCGGCCCTTGCGGCAAATAGCGGCAGAGGCAGAACGCCTACCCCGATAATCGTACTAATCATCACTAGTGACGCCTGAATCGCTGTTATTTGACGCGGATTTTCCATTGGAATCCCCTTTCTTTGGTATACCGGGTGACACCGGGTCCAGCACATTGGATTTGCTTTGCGCACGCCGCAAGTATTCCTTCTCGTTAACCGTTTTATCCTTTAAAGGGTGGAGCATGACAGGACGGTGCTTCAGCCACCATAGGGGCGCCCGGGCTACGGTATCCTTCATTCCTTGGAAATTGCCTGGTACGATCGGACTTAGATAAGGGACCCCGAACGATCTCAAGGAAAGGGTATGGTTTACGATCAAGATAAGACCGACCATGACTCCGTACAGGCCGAATGTGCCCGCCAGGATAATAAGCGGAAATCGTAACAGCCGAAGCGCCAAGGCGGCATTATAAGCCGGTGTGGCGAACGATCCGATCGTTGTCAACGCAATCACGACGACCGTGATCGGACTGACGAAACCCGCCGACACGGCCGCTTGTCCGACCACGAGAACGCCAACAATGGACAGAGCGCCCCCTACCTGCTGCGGAAGCCGGATCGTGGCCTCCCGTAGCACCTCCATGGATATTTCCATAACAAGCACTTCGACGACGGACGGAAAGGGTACGCCTGCCCGTCCACCCGCTACCGCTACGGCGAATTCGGTAGGGATCAGCTCCGGGTTAAAGGAAATGATCGCCACGTACAAAGCAGGAAAAATCAGGGAAAACACCAGAGCAAGCAATCGAGCGAGACGAATGAAACTGACTAATAGAAACCGCTCCGTGTAATCTTCGATCGTCTGATAAAACTGGGTAAACACGGTAGGAAGGATTAACGCGTTCGGCGATCCGTCCACAACGAGAATCACGCGTCCTTCCAGCATGTTGGCCACCGCTTTGTCCGGCCTTTCGGTATTTTGGATTTGTGGAAATGGAGAGATGTGGTTATCTTGAATAAATTGCTCCAAATAGCCCGAATCCATAATTCCATCGATCTCAATCATCCTGAGTCGGTTGTTCACTTCCTCGACTAATGCAGGATTGACGATACCTTCTATGTAACAGACTGCCACCATAGTTCGGGTAATGGTTCCTATTTTCATGATTTTGACTTTGAAATTAGGCGTTTGCAGCCGGTAGCGCATAAGGGAGATGTTCGTCGTCAACATCTCAATGAATCCTTCCCGGGGTCCGCGAATCACTTGTTCCGTTTGAGGCTGGTCGATCGAGCGTTTGGCGATACTGCGTGTCTCGAAGATAAAAGCTTCACTGATTCCCTGAACGTGAACGACCGTACAGCCGGCCATTACCGCTTCGACGACTATGCTCCAACGCGCCTCCGCTTTCCCGTCGCTGGGGTACAAAAAATCGTTCATCAACACATCTCGCAGATCGTCTCCCTCGAGATTCGTTTGTTCCCGGCGACTTCCCACGGTCATGAGCGGCTTTAAGATATCTTTCTGTGCGGTTTCCGTCATATTGCAATAGTAAGTGATCAACGCGGGTACGGATCCCATTACTTGAAATCGCCGAAGGATGAAATCGTCGCTCTCTCCCAACAGCTTGTTAAGAAAGGCAAAGTTCTCTTCAACATCAAGCGATATGGTGGCGTCCGGATTCTCTTCCAGTTCAGCTCCGGTGGATTGAATCACAGGCGTTTGCCACTTCTTTAAGCTCTTTTTTTTCATTCTCCTGCGTGGGGTAAAAGCCATGGATGTTCACTCCAATCCTGGATGAGTAGACAAGAATCGGTTTCATTATTTGCAGAAGGAAGGCAAATTATCCTTTTACCCCACAAAGTGAAGGAATGCTCTGTTGCATATTCCTAGTACTTTGCGGGGACCCCGGGATTAATAAATTCTATCATGCAAAAAATAAAAGCAGAGCCGGGTCAAGTGACTCGGCTCTGCTTTACTTGGAAGGGCGTTTTATTTATTTGGAGAGCGGGCGACCCCCGCGAAACTTCTGCGTATATTCCTTCGCTTGCTCCTGGGTGAACACCCGGTTGCGGCTCCATTCCAAGAGAATTCGGTCGATGTAGCGGAAATGCAGCTTGCCGGCGAACACCGCTTCCTTCAGCGCCGTCAAGATAAGCGGCACCGGGTATTGGTCCTGATCGAGCCACTGCGTGATCGTCTCGCACTCCATCGGAGTGAGCGGACGGGCGAACTCCTTCTCGAACACGGTGAACACGTCCTTGTCCGGCTCCGGACGGCTCGGCGGCTCCGCGCGCAGGCGCTGCTCGAGCCACATCGCCGCCACCTTCCGGTAGAGCGGCATCAGGTTGTACCGCTCCGACAGCACGCCGGTCGCCGGATCGACCTCCTCGTCGATCTGCAGGAACTGCTGCTGCACGAGCCTCTGCAGCGCCTTGATCGCCGTCTCGGGACCGGCGGACATCCGGCTCACCAGCTCATCCATTGTCGGGAACGGCTTGCCCTCCTTGTCCTGGAACGCCATCAGGTGAATGAGCAGCATCGCTTCCGTCTCCGACAGCTTCAGCTGCGCATACGTCTGCAGCAGTAGAGCCGGGACGGACACCGACCCTTCGCGAAGCATGGTTGCCGCCATCCCTTCCAGCCGCTCCCCTTGTTCCTTTCTTCGCATCGTCGGTTCCTCGCTTTATGGATAGAGTCGGTTGAGCAGACGCGGGAACGGAATCGTCTCCCGGACGTGATCCAGCCCGCAAATCCAGGCCACGGTCCGCTCGAGGCCTAACCCGAATCCGGAGTGCGGTACCGTGCCGTACTTGCGCAAATCCAAATACCAGTTGTAGGCGTCCTGCTGCAGCTCATGCTGCACGAACCGCTCCTGCATAAGCTCCGGATCGTCGATGCGCTGGCTGCCGCCGATAATCTCGCCGTAGCCTTCCGGCGCGATCAGATCGGCGCACAGCACGACCTCCGGCCGGTTCGGATCCGGCTTCATATAGAACGCCTTGAACGACGCCGGGTAATGGGTGATGAACACTGGCTTGTCGAAGTGTCTCGCGATCTCGGTCTCATGAGGCGCCCCGAAATCTTCGCCCCACGGCAGCTCGAGGCCGTTGTCCTTCAGCAGGACAAGCGCTTCGTCGTACGTAATGCGCGGGAACGGCGCCGTGACGTTCCGCAGCTTAGTCAGATCGCGCTCCAGCGTCTGCAGCTCTTGCTCGCAATTCTTCAGCACGGATTGCACGACGTGCGACACGAACTGCTCTTGGATCCGCAAGTTTTCTTCATGGTCGACGAACGCCATCTCCGGCTCGATCATCCAGAATTCGATCAGGTGGCGGCGCGTCTTCGATTTCTCGGCCCGGAACGTCGGTCCGAAGGAGTAGACGCGGCCGAGCGCCATCGCGGCCGCTTCCATATACAGCTGGCCGCTCTGCGTCAAGTAGGCGTCCTCATCGAAATACTTCGTGTGGAACAAGTTCGTCGTGCCTTCGCAGGAGGACGGTGTCAGCACCGGCGGGTCGACCAAGTAGAAGCCGTTCGTATCGAAGTACTCCTGCACGGCGCGGATGATATGCGCGCGAACGACCATCACCGCACGCTGGCGCGGGGACCGCAGCCACAAGTGGCGGTGGTCCATCAAGTAGTCGACGCCGTGCTCCTTCGGCGTAATCGGATATTCCGAGGCGATCTGGATCGTCTCGAGTCCGGTCACCGACAGCTCGAACCCGCTCTGGCTGCGTTCATCGACCCGCACCGTCCCGGTCACGTAGAGGGAGCTCTCCTGCGTCAGCTTGCCCGCTTGGGCCCAGATGTCCTCGGACACTTCGTTTTTCACCACAACGGCTTGAATGAATCCCGTGCCGTCCCGCAATTGCAAAAACTGGATTTTGCCGCTCGAACGCTTGTTGTACAGCCAGCAGCCGATCGTCACGCTCTGTCCCACATAATCTTTCACTTGGCGAATCGTCGCTCCGCTCATCGTTAACATCAACCTCCATTAATCAATCGGTACGTATCCCGGGCTATCATCAATTCTTCATTCGTAGGAATGACGAGAACCGCTACTGGGGAATCCGGCATCGAGATGAGCCGCTCCTGCGAGCTCGCCGCCCGATTAGCCTCCTCATCCAGCCGGACCCCCATATACGTCAGCTGCGTGCACACCGCCTCTCGGAGCACCGAGCTGTTCTCGCCGACGCCGGCGGTGAACACGATCGCATCCACACCGTTCATCGCCGCCGCATAACCGCCGATATATTTGCGCAGCCGGTACTCGTACATCTCGAACGCGAGACGGGCGTTGCCATTGTCCTCCTCCATCGCCTGGACGATCTCCCGCATATCGCTGCTGATTCCGGACACCGCGTACAAGCCGCTGTGCTTGTTCAGCATCGAGTTCACCTCGCGCAGTGTCAGCTCTTCCTTCTCCATCGCATAAGGGACGATCGCCGGGTCAAGGTCGCCGCTGCGCGTCCCCATCATGAGCCCTTCGAGCGGAGTCATCCCCATGCTCGTGTCGATCGACCTGCCCCCCTGGATCGCCGTCACGCTCGCGCCGTTGCCGATATGGCACGTGATCATCTTGAGCGCGTCGAGCGGCCGGTTCAGGACTTGCGCGGCCCGGGCGCTTACATAGGCGTGGGACGTCCCGTGAAACCCATAGCGGCGAATGCGATGCTTGCGATACAGCACCATCGGGATCGGGTACAGGTAGCTCTTCGCGGGCATCGTCTGGTGAAACGCCGTGTCGAAGACGACCGCCTGGGGCACATCGGGCAAGATCGCCTCGACGGCCTGGATCCCCATCATATGGGCCGGGTTGTGCAGAGGCGCCAAGTCGTACAGCCGCTTGATCTCTTTCTTCACGTCGCTCGTCACCCGGACGGATTGGGAAAATGTCTCTCCGCCATGAACGATGCGATGCCCGACCGCGTGGACCTCCGACATCGACTGCACGACCCCGTGCTCCGGATGCGTCAGAAGCCGGAGCACCTCGCGCATTGCAGCGGTATGATCTAGAATTTCCAGCACATCCCGATACTCATCCTTCCCGGACGGTTCATGCGTGACGATCGCCGTATCCAGCCCGATGCGCTCGACCTTGCCGCTCGCCAGCGTCGTCTCGTTCTCCATCCGGAACAGCTCATACTTGAGCGAGGAACTGCCTGCGTTGATCACCAGCACATTCACAGCCGGTCCCCCTCCTTATCGTAGCGGAAGAAGCCTTCACCGGTCTTGACGCCCAGCCGACCGGCCCGCACCATCTGGCGCAGCATATGGGAAGGCCTGTATTTCAAATCCCCGAATTCCCGGAACAGCCGGTCCATTGCCGCGAGCACGGCATCGAGCCCGAACCGGTCGGCCAGCTCCAGGGGACCATACTTAAAATGATACCCGATTCTCATAGCCGAGTCGATGTCCTCGGCAGTCGCCACGCCTTCGGACAACGTATGCATCGCCTCGTTGATCAGGACATTGATCAGCCGCGTCGTGACGAAGCCTGGCGATTCGTAGACCATGACACCCTTCTTTTGAATCGTATCCTCGACGAACGACTTGGTGCGCTCATAGATCGTATCCGATGTTTTCAGCCCTCTTACGATTTCCACGAGATCGATCTTAGCCGCCGGGTGAACAAAATGCAAGCCGATGACCCGTTCCGGGTGAGCGGCGGCGCTCGCCAGCTCGGTCAAGCTGAGTGTCGACGTGTTGCTCGCCAGGATGACGGACGGCTCGCAGATCCGGTCCAGCTGCCCGAACAGCGCCAGCTTCTCCTCCAAGTTCTCGGTAATCGTCTCGATGACCATCTGGCAATCGGCGACGGCGCGAATATCCGAGGCCGGTTGAATGCGGGATAAGATGCTCTTCTTCTCTGAAGATGTAATGCCCCACTTCTCGATCTGTTTATCCAAGCTCGTCTCGATGCGGTGCAGGGCGAGCTCCAGCTTCTCCTCCGTCTGCTCGAGGAGCAGTACGTCCAGCCCGGCGCTCGCCAGCATCTCGGCGATCCCTTGACCCATCGTTCCTCCGCCGACTACCCCCAATTTCACAAATGCCACGCTCTCCCGACCCCCATCCGGCTATCCGTTCCATCTGCGTAAGTTCAGCAAACTAGCTATCTAAGTAACCGTACTACTTATGGCGACGAGACGCAAGCTTATCCCCCACAAGAGACGTAGGTCTGTGAACAAAAAAAGAAAACCTCAGCGTTTAAGCCGAAGTTTTCTCCTTGTCCTTAATCGATTGCATCAAAGCCCGGAACTGGTCGCCGTTCAACACTTCCTCGCGGATGAGGATATCGAGGCTCATCTCGAACACGGTACGGAACCGTTCCAGCAATTCCCGGGTACGGTCGATCAATCCGCCCATGATGTCGGCATTCGCCTTCATCAGCTCTTCCTTCGTCACCATCCGGCGGTCTACGATGCCGAGTCCAGTGAGTCCGGAATCGACCATCGTGCCGACCAGGTTGAGCGCTTGTTCGAAGTCGTTGCGCGAGCCGGTGCTGCGTCCGCCGTAGAACATCTCCTCCGCAACGGAGCCGCCCAGGGCGATCATGATTTGATGCTCGATCTCGGATTTCGTGTACAAATATTGATCCTGCTGCGGATTGTGCCGCACGTAACCGAGCGCTTGCCCGCGCGGGCTGAGCGACACCATGGACACGGAGCGAGGCTTCACCTCTTCCGCGACGATCGCATGGCCGAGCTCATGCAGCGCTACGCGCCGGCGTTCTTCCATCGTCGCCTCGCGGTCGGTCTTCTCGCCCATCATGACCTTGTCGATGGCCTGCGAGAAGTGAGGCTGCCGGATGCGGGAATCGCCATCCCGCATCGCATAGATCGCGGCCTCGTTCATTACGCTTTCGAGCTGCGCGCCCGAAAAGCCGAACGACTCCGCCGCGACGCGATCGAGACTCACCTCATCGTCGATCGGTTTGTTCTTCGCATGAATTTGCAGCACGTGCAGCCGCCCTTTCTTGTCCGGCAGATCGACCTGGATATGGCGGTCGAATCGTCCCGGACGGAGCAGCGCGCTGTCGAGCATTTCCTTGCGGTTCGTGGCGGCGATGATGAGGATGCGGGGCGTGTCGGTTGTATGGATGCCATCCATCTCCGTCAGCAGCTGGTTGAGCGTCTGATCGTACTCCCGCTGTTGGCCGCCCTCCCGCTTGCCGCCGATCACGTCGATTTCGTCTATGAATATAATGGCGCTTTGCTTATTTTCCTTGGCGGCCCGAGACTGCGCCTCCTTGAACAAATCCCGGATGCGGCTCGCGCCGACCCCCACATACATCTCGACGAACTCGCTGCCCGCGGCGGACACGAAGACGGAATTCGTGTAATGCGCCGCCGCCTTCGCCATAAGCGTCTTGCCGGTTCCCGGAGGCCCCGTGAGCAAAATGCCCTTCAACGGGCGAATACCGAATTTCTGAATGTCTTCATAGTGGATCAAAAAATCGAGTGCTTCCTTGAGCTCGCCCTTCGCCCGCTCCTGCCCTCCGATATCCTCGAAGGTCAAGTAGGAAGGCGTCCGCCCCGAACGGCTCTTGCGCCCGCTGGAAGCGGTGACGCCCACGCCCCCCGTACGGTTGCGGGAAACGAAGTACAAAGAAAAACCGACGACGCCGACCAGCAGCACCGGGAGCAAATTAACGCCCATGTACAGCAGGAAGGCGAGAACCGCCGGAATGATCCCTATGAGCACTTCCTTGCCAAGCTTACTCATTCGGCCACACCCCTATCTTTTGGGGTTGGCGGGGAAGAATAATAAATTTGCTTTTGCCCTCCCCGTCATGCAGCGTGACATAGACGTTCACTTCGTCCATCTCGGTATCCACGGACAAGCCGGAATATTGGGCCTTCAGCGCTTCCAGCCGCTTCGGAATGGCGCCATATTGCTTCGATTCCATCGCTTGCGCCACGTCGAACATGGCTTGGCCCCACCAGCGATCCAGCTCGGAGCTGGTCGTCGAGGCCGGGTCCAGCGTGACGGTTCGGGTTCCGATCACCGAAGCGCCGCGGGATGTAATCGAGGCATAAATATCGCGAAGGTTCGCATCCGACGAAGGGGTGAAATGAATCGTCACTTTATCTTTGGTGATGTCGACCGTCGCATTTTGAACGCCCGGCGTTTCTTTCACCACTTCGTTCAATGGCGTTTCCATCGCATAACTGTCATATAAGAACCAGCCGCCGAACAAGACGGCCAGAGATACAAGCAAACTGATACCGATCGGTAAGAGACGCAATTTCATCAGCGTTCGTCCCCCTTCTCTTTGATATACACCCAGTATATCACACGAGCTATACTCGATTCCTGTGCAATGTGTGGAAACCATGGGTGCTGCCTCACACTCCGCCTTGATTCCATCCATGGATGAAAAAAAGTTCCGGACGTGTCGAACCCGACGCGCCGGAACTCTTCCCTTCAATCCGCAGTCAATAGAATGCCCTTCTCCGATCGGGTCTATGTACGATCCGCGAACGGTCCCTATTGTTTGCTTAACTTCCATGTATCGATCGGCATGCCGTCCAAGAACCGGTAGTAATCGTAATAAAACCGGCTTCCATCTTGGTCATCCCGCTTATAGAGCACTTCCCACACATACTCTCCGTCCAGCTTGCCGGGCAGCACCCGCTTGATCTCCACGTCCCCGCCCTTCTGACTCACCAGGTTGCGGATATAGTCCTCGGTCACGCCGCCGCCGTCTCCCAAGTACTCCATGTGCACTTCATCGTCCCCGACCCATGCGACACCTTCCTTGCCGGCGAAATCTTTGCCGAACACGATCGTATACGCCTGCTCGCCCCGAAACGACTCCATACGCGTCACTTCCGAAATGTACGTATTTTGGGTGACCGTCTCGGCCGCTTGAGCCTGTACGGTCCATTGATCGTTCTGGACGGCGATGTAGAACTTCGAGAGTAGAATGATGGCTATGATAAGGAGCCCGATGACTCCGGCGATGATCTTCTTCATCCTTGTGTCAGTCCCTCGAAGGCGCGCTGGGCATCGTACTTGATCTTCTCCTCGTCCAGCGTCGTCAGTTCGCCGCCCCGAAGGAGACAGCGCCCGTCGACGTATACGTCCGTAACATCCTTAGCAGAAGCGGAGTACACGACATGGGAGCTGAAATCGGTTTTAGGCAGGAAATGCGGCTGGTCGATGTCGATCGCGATGAAATCCGCCTTCATGCCCGCCTGCAGCACGCCGATGTCGTTCAACCAAATCGATCTCGCCCCGGTCACCGTCCCCATGCGCAGCGCTTCGGTTGCCGGCACGGCCGTCGGATCGCCCGATGTGCCCTTGTGCAGCAGGGCGGCGAGCCGCATCTCCTCGAACATGTCGAGGTTGTTGTTGCTGGCCGAGCTGTCCGTCCCGAGGGAGACGAGCACGCCGGCCCGGAGCAGCTCCGGCACGCGGGCAATGCCGCTCGCGAGCTTGAGATTGCTGCCCGGATTGTGCGAGACCCGCACGTCGTACTTGGCCAGCGTGGCGATCTCCTCGTCGGTCAAGTGCACCGCGTGCGCCACGAGACATGGCCGCGAGAACACGCCAAGCTTCTCGAGGTGGGCGACCGGACGCAGGCCGTATTGCTCTTCGTTCTCCGCGACTTCCCGTCTCGATTCGGACATATGGGTGTGGAGGGGCAAGTTCAAGTCATGCGCCGCTTGCACGATCCGCTCGATGTAATCCGGCGGGCACGTATACGGAGCATGGGGCGACATCATCGCCGTGATCCGTCCGTTCGCCTGGCCGTGCCAGTTGCGGGCGAACGCGGTCGCCTCGTCCAGCTTCATCTGCTGTACATCCGGCGGGCACAACCCGATCACGCCGCGCGTCAGTACCGCCCGCATCCCGGACTGCTCCACCGCGCGCGCCACCTCGTCCATATGATCGTACATATCGACGAAGCACGTCGTGCCGCCCTTCAGCATCTCCGCGATCGACAGCAGCGTGCCGGCGCGGACGTCCGCTCCCGTGAACTTGGCTTCATTCGGCCACATTTTCTCCTGCAGCCATACTTGCAGCGCCAGGTCGTCTCCGTATCCACGCAGCAAGGACATCGCCGCATGCCCGTGCGTATTCACGAGACCCGGCATATACAGCCGATGCGTCCCGTCGATGATTTCGTCATACGCTTGAGACGCATCCGGCTCCTCTTCCCCTATGTAGACGATACGATCTCCTTCGATCACCATGTATCCTTTTATAATAGGAACGGTATCCTGTAAAGTAAGAAAACGTCCGTTTTTGATCAACGTCCTGGTCATGCGGGCCTGTCCATCCTTTCGAGAAGTAAGATATGGTTTCAATGTACCCGTTCACGGCTGCAAAAGCAAGAAACGTTTCCGGGCTGTCACAGTTCGGACACATCTGTATAAGCGGGAAATCCGGTTTAATAATAACTGCCCAAATGCATTGCAAATGCTAAGGCATGTATGATAATTTTAATTTTGTGTAAAAAGGACAACCTAATTTCATTCTTGCGGACGATGGAGGTCATGGACTTGATGATTTTTAATAAAAAAGGGGATATCGATTTTCTCAACCTGCTCATCCAGAGCGCGGAGAATACCCTGAAAGGGGCGCAGATGTTCCGCAACGCGATGATGGGCGACAAACCCCCGGCCACATTCTACGATGTGTTGAAGGAAATGGAGAACAAAGGCGATTCGATCACCCATGAGATTTTCAAGGGGCTGAACAAAGTGTTCATTACCCCGCTCGACCGCGAAGACATCATGGAGCTTGCATCCAAGCTCGACGACGTCATGGACGGCATCGAGGCTTCCATCGCCCGCTTCGATTACTTGAACATCCCGTTCACGAATCAATATATGAAGGATTTCTCCGAGGTGATCGTCGGCTCCTGCGAACACATGCTGACCGCGTTCAAGCTGTTGTCCAAGAAAAAGTACATGCAGATTCGCGAGCATACGGTCCACATCAACTCCCTGGAAAATGAAGGCGACCGCCTGATGCGCGAAGGCATCCGCGAGATTTTCACCAACCCGAAAGACCCTTACCACGACTTCAAGCTGAAGGAATTGTACGAGCGTCTCGAAGAAACGACGGACAGATGCGAGGACGTGGCCGATATTCTGGAGAGTGTCGTGCTGCGCTACGCTTAACGGTCGGGCTTGAAAACTTGCAATGCCGCAGTGCCACGGGAGGACAAGCCTCCCTACGTTGTCTAGGAGGAACTCATGCTCACGCTTATTATTGCCATTGTAGTGCTTGCCTTGCTATTCGACTTTATCAACGGGTTCCATGACACGGCCAATGCGATCGCCACCTCGATCTCGACGCGGGCGATGTCTCCCCGGTTCGCCGTGCTCTATGCGGCGGTGCTGAACATCATCGGCGCCCTCGTATCGTCGGAGGTCGCCAAGACCGTGGGCGGCAAGATCGCGAACCCGGCCGATATCGAGAACGGGACGTACGTCGTCGTCGCCGCGCTGCTCTCCGCGATCTTGTGGAATTTGCTGACTTGGTATTTCGGGATTCCATCCTCCTCCTCTCATACGCTCATCGGCTCGCTCGCCGGGGCCGTTTTAGCCGGAGCGGGATCGGAAGCGCTCAACTGGGACGGTTTCCTCCAAATCGTGGAAATCTTGATCTTGTCCCCGATCATCGCATTCGCCGTCGGGTATGTCGTGATGACGCTGATCAAATATTTCATTCTCGGCACGGGCAACCGTTCCCGGTCCAAGCTGAACCGCGGCTTCCGTTCGTTCCAGGTTCTCTCGGCGGGGCTGCTGTCCTTCTCCCACGGAGGCAACGACGCGCAGAAGGCGATGGGCATCATCGTCTTCGCGCTCGTGGCCGGGGGATATCAAAGCACGCTCGACGTGCCGCTCTGGGTGAAGCTCTCCGCCGCTACCGCGATGGGGCTCGGCACGTCCATCGGCGGCTGGCGCATCATTAAGACAGTCAGCAAGAAGATTATGAAGATTGAGCCGGTGAACGGCTTCGCGTCGGACTTGTCGTCCTCGATCGTCATCCAGACGTCGACGCACATGGGGCTGCCGCTCTCGACGACCCACGTCATCACGTCGTCGATCATCGGGACGGGGAGCGTAATCCGCTTCAAGGACGTGAAGTGGGGCACGGTGACGCGGATGGTGCTGACGTGGATCATTACGATTCCGATCAGTATCGCGCTTGCTTACATCATTTACAAGCTGATGTTCGGCTTGTTGTAATGTGCGCAATAGAGAAAAGACCTGAGCGATTTGTCTCAGGTCTTTTTTGTGTTTCCATCTCAATTCCCCTGCAATTGCCCCGACTTCGTCTCCAGGTAGTAGGCCAAGCTCTGCAGCTCCGTCGTAAAATCGGCATGATGTACGCGGACCGCGTCCGGCACCTTGATAATGACCGGCGCGAAGTTCAGGATCGCCTCGATCCCGGCTTCCACGAGCTGATTCGCTACACTCTGCGCTTCCGGAGCCGGCACCGTAATGATGCCGATCCGGACTTTATGACGGATGAGCGTCTCCTTGAGCTCGGCGACCGGCTGCACCTTCAAGTTGTTGATTTGCTCCCCTACGCGCACGGGCGAGGCGTCGAAGACGGCGACGATTTTCATATTGTCTTGCAAGTAGGCATTATAATTGCACAGCGCCCGGCCCAGGTTGCCCGCGCCAATCAGCACAACGGGTATGAGCTGATCGAGCTTCAGAATCTGGCGGATTTTCTCGATTAAATACGGGACATCGTAGCCGATTCCCTTTTTGCCGAACTCTCCAAAATAGGCGAGGTCCTTGCGAATTTGCGCCGGGTTCGCGTTGAGCTTCTGACCGAGGTCCTGAGACGATACCATATGGATGTTGCGCTTATTCAGCTCGTTGAGGAATCGCAAGTACACGGGCAGACGCCGAACGACCGCTTCCGAGATTTTAGGCGTTTTCACTACTATCACTTCCCATCCAGCTATGAATTCGGGGGACGAGCTGAGTGACGCTCATGTGCTCGATCTTCGGTCCCGGCAGCGAGTATAGAAAATTCCTGCCGTACGTCGTCTCCAACACCCGCGTGTCGTATAGAATGACGACGCCCCGATCGGTAGAACGGCGCACGAGGCGGCCGAATCCTTGCTTGAACCGGATGACCGCTTGCGGAACGGACAATGCCGTGAACGGATTTTGCTGCTGCTTCTTCAGATGGTCGCTCTTCGCCTCGGTCATCGGATGGTTCGGCGGCTGGAACGGCAGCCGCACGATCGCGAGGCAGCTGAGCGCGTCGCCGGGTATGTCTACGCCTTCCCAGAAGCTGCTCGTCCCAAGCAGCACGCAGGCGGCCTGCTCCTGGAACAGCCGGGTCAGCTTCGTCCGATTGCTGCTGTCGATCCCTTGGCCGAGCACGTGAATGCCGCTCGCCTTGAGCTCTTCCTTCAAGTCTTGATGTACGAGCTTCAGCATCCGGTACGAGGTGAACAGGACGAGCATCCGGCCTTGCGTCTCAATCGCCACATCGCGCAGCGACTTCACAAGTGCCGAGAGGAAGGCGGCTTCGCCAGAAGGTCCTTTGATGCTCGGAAAATCCCGCGGAATCAGCACAAGCGCCTGCTTCCGGTACTCGAACGGCGAGGGGAGCTGCACCGTACGGAGCTTCGGCGTGTCCCGGAACGGCTCCAAGCCGAGCTGGCTGCTGCTGTAGTGAAACGACTTGTTGACGGACAAGGTCGCGGACGTAAGCACGACGCTGTCCTTCACGTCGAAGAAGTATCCTTTGAGCAGCTCGCTGACATCAAATGGCGCATAAAGCAGCTGAATCGATTTGCTGCGGAAGTATGGCGTTGCCTCGAGCCAGTATACATAGTTCTCATTGTTCATCTGCATAAAGAAACGCAGCGTATCCCGGCAGCGAGCGAGCTGCTTGACCGTGCCGGACGTGTCGGTCAACAGGCCGCTGATGCCCATATCGTCGGCTTTGTCCTTCAACTCGTTGGCGAGCCGATCGAGCTTTTTCGTGATTTCCGTCAGCTCAAGGTAGATGTTCTCTTCTATCGTCACAAGCGACTTCCATTGTCGGGGCAACTGACCCGGCTTCATGCGCCGCTGGAACTGCCCGCCCTCCGCCGCCTGAGAATCGCCGTTCTCCGAGACGAGCTGGAACAGCAGCTCGGTCAGCTGATCCCATTCTTCCTTGACCCGGACGAGGCGGGGATATACGCTGTCGATCCAGTCGAGCCACTCGGCGGACGCTTCCGCACCCGCTCTGGACAGGCTGCCGTGCAGCACGGGCAGCTGTCCGCTATTCGCGTCCTTATACAGCCGCGTGAGCGCGTTCAGCATCCCCATGTAGCTGAGCTCCGACCCAAGCAGCTTGGAGGCGACCTCCTCGAAGTGATGCGCCTCGTCGACGACCAGATGCTTGTAGCCCGGCAGCAGCCGGTTCTCGGCTTGCACGTCGGTGAGCAGGAGCGAATGGTTCGTTATGACGACATCGGCGATCGACGCTTCGTGACGCGCCCGGTGGAAGAAGCACTTCTTGAACCAGGGGCATGCCCGGTTCAGGCAAGAATCCGTGTCGCTCGCCACCGTATGCCAGAATTCCCGGCCCCGATTCCCGAAGTAAATCTCCTCTTCGTCGCCATGCTTCGTCTCCGTCAGCCAGACGATCATCTGGGCTGCCATCAGCCGATCGTCCTTGTCTGCCGCATAGTCGCTGATCTGCAGCTTTTGCTCGAATTTGCGCAGGCATAAGTATCGGCTGCGGCCCTTGAGCACCGACGCCCGGAACGGAACCGGCACGATATCCTGCAGGAGCGGGATGTCGCGCTCCCTTAGCTGCTCCTGCAGATTGATCGTATGGGTGCTGACGATCATCTTCTTGGCTTCCCGGAGGCCATGGTATAGCGATGGAATCAAGTAGCCGAGCGATTTGCCCGTGCCGGTGCCCGCTTCGAGAATCAGATGCTGGTCGCTTGCGAAGGCCGTCTGCACTTCTTCGATCATTTGCTTCTGCGCCGGCCGCTCCTCGTAATGCTCGAATCGCTCCTTCAGATTCGTCTGAATCGAATCATAGAACGCTTCGAACGTCATTTCCTCGGGGAAGGCTGACACCCCCTCCTCCCGGGCCGGCGTCTCCAAGTCCCAATTGTCCACGCTCATGGCGAATTGCCGGAAATACCGGTGCTGTTCGGGATCCAGGCTGATCTGTGTTTCCTTCCATAGGCGAACTTCATGCAGGAACCAGGCAAAATCGCTGAACTCCATCTCGTACAGCTGCGACAGCCGCTGGAGTGTCAGGAGCGGCAGGCTCTCGAGACGCTCCAGGCACCGCAGCCAGATCAGTCCTGTCGCTTCCGCATCCGAATCGGCCCGGTGCGGCTGATCGTGGGCGATGCCGAAGGTTCCGCTTACCATCGACAACTGTAAGGTGGGCATACCCGGGTACAAAACTCGGAGGAATCCGATCGTATCCAGCACTCGGCCGGAGAAAGCGTTGTACCCGCTCGTCTCGAGCGCACGCTGAAGAAACGCCAAGTCGAACGCCGCATTGTGAGCAACGACGACGGAATCCTCCAGATACGGCAGCATCTCCGCCACCACATCTCCAAGCTCCGGCGCCTCTTGCACCATCTCATTCGTAATGCCCGTTAACTCGATGATGAAGTCCGGAATCGTCTTGTTCGGTTTGACGAAGGCGGAATAGCGGTCCGTTAGTTGTCCATCCTCTATAACAACAAGACCAACCTGTATGATCTCATCCGAAGGTTGGTCTCCTGTAGTTTCGAAATCAATTACCGTAAATTTCATCAGGTACAGTCAACCCTTTCTGCACATTCCCCTCTAAGCATACCAAAACGATGCCGCGGAAGAAAGAGTGAATCCATTCCTTCTCCGGGCATCGTCGGTTCGGTGCAGGTACGATTAATGCAGCATTTGAGGAGCGGACGCGGGCAATCCGGCTTGCTTCGCGCAAACTTCCAGGTTGATGACGGGTTGAATGCACGACGGATCTGCCATATAAGCCAACTTGAAAAAATGCTCGGCTTGCTCCAGATTTTCGTTTTTCGCTTGAATGCAGCCCATCGCGTTGTAAGAAATGGCCTTCATCGGAGCATGGTCGGTTAAGGAAATAATGAACTTAAAATGGCGGTACGCTTCCATTTCGTTCCCGCTGCGCATATAACCCATCGCCAAGTACAGCCGCGCCAGCATGAAGTCGGGATATTGCTTGACCACTTGCTCAAACGAACGGATCGCATGGTCGAACATCATGAGCTGGAAATACCCTTGCCCTTTCGTAAACGCTTCGGATTGATGTCCCGGCTCCGGCGAGCCTTGCGGCAGCTCGGGATGGGCGAATACAGGCGAAGGCTGCTGGGTGAGGTTATGCGCGATTTTGCCGAACCGTTCCTCGAATTTCAGCCATTCCTCGATCAGATGATCGCTCATGCTCTTGAGGGCGTTCAGCTTCTGACTCAGCTCCTGCTTCAGGGCCGGCTCGGCCGTCGCGTAATCATGTTCAATCTCATCCAGAACGTCATTCATCGTCTCGAACAGCTGCTTGATCATGACATCCCACCTTATGCTGAAGGTTGTAGCCGCTTCTTCTCGAACGGGTTACACAATCGTGGAATGAGTCTCCGTCGTATTGACCGTATCGATCACTTGATTATTCGGCCCCATGAAGGCGATTTTCGGTTGATTGGTCTTGGCTTCTTCGTTCGACATCAGGGCATAAGCGATAATAATGACGGTATCCCCTACCTGGACGAGCCGCGCCGCCGCCCCGTTCAGGCAGATGACGCCGGAGCCCCGCGGCCCCGGAATCACGTAGGTTTCGAGCCTCGCTCCATTGTTATTATCCACGATTTGAACTTTTTCATTAGGCAATATGTCGACCAAATCCATCAAATCCTCGTCAATCGTGATGCTCCCGATGTAGTTCAGATTGGCTTCCGTGACGGTCGCCCGATGGATTTTGGACTTCATCATCGTCCGAAACATATCGGTCACCTCCTGTTCAGGATTGTATTGTCGATCAGCCGCGTCCGGCCGAATTTGACGGCCAGCGCGATCAGAACGGGCTGATCCGTGGCAAGCGTCTCTACAGGCTGCAGAGACGGATACGTGCGAATATCTATATAATCGATAACGGCTAAAGGTGCGGTGCTGATATGCGATTCCAGACGGCTGCGCAGCTCTTCAGCGGTGATCGAGCCGGCATGGGTCGCCGTCAGGTCCTCCGCGAGCTTGAGCGCTTGGGACAGCACGAGCGCCTGCTTCCGCTCCTCCTCGGACAAGTACACATTGCGCGAGCTCATCGCCAAGCCGTCGGGTTCCCTCAGCGTAGGGCACGGCACGACGGTCAGCGGCATGTTCAGATCCTGAACCATTTGCTCGATGACGGCCACCTGCTGGGCGTCCTTCTGTCCGAAGTACGCCCGGTCCGGCTGCACGATGTTGAACAGCTTCGCGACGACCGTCGCCACCCCTTCGAAATGCCCCGGCCTCGACGCGCCGCAAAGGACGTCCGTAATCTCGTTCACGACGACTTTCGTCTTCGTCGGATATTGGGGGTACATCTCTTGAACGGAAGGGATGAAGACGAAATCCGCGCCCGCCTCCGCGGCCAATCGGGTGTCGCGCTCATTGTCGCGCGGATATTTGTCGAAATCCTCGTTCGCCCCGAACTGGAGCGGGTTCACGAAGATGCTCACCACGACGATATCGCATTCCTGGCGAGCGCGGTCGATCAAGCTCAGGTGTCCGGCGTGCATATAACCCAGCGTGGGCATAAAGCCTACGCGCGGTTCGCGGTCGAGAAGCGTAGCCCGAAGCTCCTGCTTTCGCGCCGCGATGGCCGCTCGCAGCTGTTGGATCGTTGTATGGACTTGCATTACAATTCTCTCCCTTGTAAGTACGAATCGGGTTGCATGACTGCCGTTATTCCTTGTCCGACTCGTCGCGGTGATGGCCGTACAGCTGTCCGAGCTCGAGGTCCGTATGGAACGAATGCTCTTCCGCCGGGAAGCTGCGCGCCTTCACCTCCTGGACATACCGGGCGATGCCGTCACGTATATGGTCTCCAAGGTTGGCGTAAGCTTTTACGAACTTTTTGGGAACCGGGTCGGCGGTATATTGCAGCACGTCGTGGAACACTAGCACTTGGCCGTCGCAATGCTTGCCTGCGCCGATGCCGATCGTCGGGATCGACAGCCGCCGCGTGAGGAGCTCCGACAGCTCGTCGGTGACGAGCTCCACGACGATGGCGAACGCGCCCGCTTGCTCTAGCGCCAGGGCGTCGTCCAACAGCTTTTGGGCTTGGGCCGACGTCTTGCCCTGCACCTTGTAGCCGCCGATCTGGAATACCGATTGCGGCGTCAGGCCGATGTGCCCCATAACCGGGACCCCCGCCTTCACGATCGCATCGACGGTCTGTGCGATCTCGATGCCGCCCTCCATCTTGACCGCCTGGCCGAGCCCTTCGCGCATAATGCGGCCGACCTGGGTCAAAGTGTGGTCGATCGTGCCGTGATACGTCAGGAACGGCAAATCCGTCACGACCAAGGGCCGGCTCACCGCCCGGGTGACCGCCTTCGTGTGGTAGATCATGTCGTCGAGCGTGACCGGCAGCGTCGATTCGTAACCGAGTACCACATTGCCGAGCGAATCGCCCACCAGGATGACGTCGACGCCCGCCTGTTCGGCGAGACGAGCCGACGGATAATCGTAAGCGGTAATCATGGAGATCGGGATGCCGTCGGCTTTCATTTTGCGCATGCGGGTCGTGCTCATTTTTTTCGTTTCCACTGGATCCACCTGCTTTCGTAGGATGGCTCCGGGCCATGGATGACTAAAAAGCCTCTTCAACCGGCAGGCTGAAGAGGCTTCGAAATGCAGCAGGAATCAATCTTGCGATTGGTTTCCGTCTCGGTCCCTTCGGCTCAGAGCAGAAAACATTGCAATGCGTACGCATTTGCCCTCATTATGGCCAAATGCTTCAATAAAATTGCGACTTGCTTCGAGTGCAGCTCCGGAAAATGCGAATACCGCCTCTATGGCTACAGTATAGCAAACTTTCGTGAAAGTTTCACGACATTTTCAACAATTCGGCAAAAACCGATTAGGCGTGCTGGATCTCCGCCGAGTAGAGCTTGATGGTGTCCCCGGCCTCCGTCTCGACGATCAACGCCCCCATCTCGTCGATGGCGAGCGCGGTTCCCGTGATCGTGCCTTTCGCCGTATTCGCTCGGACCTGGCCGCCGAGCGACATCGTGAGCGCCTCCCAGGAGGTGCGAATCGGCTCGAAGCCGTGTTCGTGATACAACGTGTACAGAGCTTCGAATTCTTCGAGCACGAGGGTAAGAAGGGCGATACGGTCGATCTCGCGCCCTGCTGCTAAACGCAGCGAGGTAGCGATCGGCCGGAGCTCATCCGGATAATCGTCCTGCTCCAGATTGACGCTGATCCCGATGCCGGCGATGACATAGCGCAGCCGCTCGTCTTCGGCGACCGACTCGAGCAGAATGCCGCACACCTTGCGGCCTTCGATCAGAATATCGTTCGGCCATTTAATGGCTGCCGGGACACCGGCTAGCTTGCGTATCGCCCGGCAGACCGCAACGGCTGTCAGCAGCGTCAACTGCGGGGTGAAGTGCATCGGGATCGTCGGCCGCAGCACGAGGCTCATCCAGATGCCTTTGCCTTTGGGGGAATGCCAAGCTTTCCCCATCCGGCCGCGGCCGGCCAGCTGCTGCTCGGCCACGACGAGCGTGCCTTCGTCCGCGCCTTCCAGCGCCAGCTGGTGGGCGACCGTCTGCGTCGAGTCGACCTCGTCCAGCAGCTTCAAGCGGCGGCCCATCGTCCGAGTCTTCAGCGCGGCCAGCAGCTTGACCGCCGACCAGCGGTCGGGCTGCCGCAGCAAGCGATAACCGCGGCGCGAGACGGCCTCGAACTCGTAGCCCGCTTCCTTCAGCGCCTGGATATGCTTCCAGATGGCTGTGCGGCTGCACTGCAGCATCTCGCTCAGCTGCTCGCCGGACACGAACTCATCGGCGTGTTGTTCGAATATGGCTAGAATGCGGTCATTCATCGTGCGCATCCCTCTCGATCTGTTGGCGTGCGGCTTCCAGCAGCCGCTCTCGTTCATTCGGCAGCCGACCGAGCGCTACGGCCAGCAGCAGGTCGTCCAGCAGCCGGCCGAGCCACGGGCCGCCCGGCCGCCCGAGCGCGGCGAGCACGTCGCGCCCGCCCAGCGCGAGCTCGCCGACGCGCGTCGCCGGCACCGCCTGCAGCCAATCCGTGCCGGATTGGTGCAGGCGGTGCCGCCGTGCGTCCCTCGGCGCGCGGCCGGCGCGCGGCGGCGCGGCGGCGCCGGGCGCGAGCAGGCGCAGCCAGCCGCGCACGGCGTCCGCGCCGTAGCGCACGGCGGCGCGCGCCAGCGCCTCGCGCAGGGGCGCGTCCGCGGCGGCGGGCGCCTCGGCGAGCTGCGGCGCCATCCAAGCCTCGACGCGCAGCAGCGCGGTGATGGTGCTCGTCTTGTCAGAGGAGAACCGCAGGCGGGAGAAGCCCTCCCGCGCCTCCTCCGTCCCGACGCCTTGCTGAAGCAGCCAGTACGCCCAACGCAAGTCCGCTCCCTCGAGCACGTTCAAGGGCCCGGGCCACAGCTCCGAAGGCCCGCCTGGTTCCGGCTCGTCTCCATCCGCCATAGCAGCCGGCCAAGGCAAAGCTTCCTTCGTATGCTGCAGCAGCCGGCTCTCGCCCAGCAACCGAATGCCGAGATCCGGCCCCGCTCCGCCTATGATTTTATCCAGCTCCGCCTGCACCCGCTCCATCGCGATATAACGAAGGAGCGGCGCGTGCTCCAGCAGCGCTTGCCAAGTGGCGGCCTCGATCTGCAGGCCATACTCGCAAGCGAAGCGGATGCACCGCAGCATGCGGAGCGCATCTTCCTCGAACCGCTCCTTCGCCTCGCCCACGCAGCGAAGAACGCCGCGCTTCAGATCGTCCCGCCCCCCGAAGGGGTCGACGATCGAGCCGTCGGCATCCATGGCGATGGCATTGATCGTGAAGTCCCGGCGGTTCAAATCCTCTTGCAGCTCCGAGACGTATTCGACTGACTTCGGGCGCCGGTGATCGGCATAGTCCGTTTCCCGCCGAAACGTCGTCACTTCATATGGAATCCTTTCCTCCACGACCGTGACGGTTCCGTGCTGCAGCCCGGTTGGGATGGAATGGGGAAACAGCCGCATCACATCATCCGGCGTGGCGGAGGTCGCTATATCGATATCCTTCAGCGGCCTGCCGAGGAGCTTGTCCCTCACGCAGCCCCCGACCCAAAATGCCTCATAGCCTTGGGTCGTCAGCTGCCTCAGCAGTCGTTTCCCTACTTGCTCCATCCGTTCCGACATCGTTTCAATCTCCTACTTGCACGATTTAACCGGCTTATTCCGACCGATCGCTTTACGCCTTGCAAAGCTCATCCACGTTATACATCGGCATCGGACGTCCGAGCACGCGGTAGTAGATCTCTTCATATTGGATCGTGATCAGATCGTTGCAAAACTTCGTACGCGCCCGGTCCAGGCATGCCTTCGACATCGCCTCATACAGGCCGGGATCGGACAACAGCCGGATCGCGTGCTCCGCCATCGTCTGCGTATCGCCAATATCGGCCAAATAACCGGTTTCGCCATGGGTGATCAGCTCGGGAATCCCGCCGGCGTTGGAGCCGATCGTAGGAACCCCGCACGCCATCGCCTCGAGGGCGACCAAGCCGAAGCTTTCCTTCTCCGATGGCAGCAGCATGACGTCCGCGAGCGAGATAATCTGGGCCACGTCGTCCTGCTTCCCACAGAACAGCACCCGTTCGGTCAAGCCCAGCTCCTTTACCTTGCAGATCATTTTGGACAGCTCCGGCCCTTCCCCCACGAACATCAGCCGCGACTTCACCTTCTTGTTCACTTCGGCGAAAATGTCGATGACATCCCCAATGCGCTTCACAGGACGGAAGTTCGAGATGTGGATCAACAGCTTCTCGTCCGGGCGCGCATATTCCCGGCGCAAATTCGTCACGTCTCGCGGATAATACACCCGTTTGTCCACGAAGTTGTAAGCCAGATCGATGCGAACGTCCGTCTCGATCGCCTGCCGCGTCTCATGAATGAGGTCCTGCGATACCGCCGTCACCGCGTCGCTCTTCTCCAGCGCCAGCCGAATGATGTCGCTCATCGACTCATCTTGCCCGAGCACCGTAATATCGGTTCCGTGCAGCGTCGTGACGACCTTCAGGTGGCTGCCGACCATCTCCTTGGCCAGATAGGCGCAGACGGCATGCGGAATCGCATAGTGCACATGCAGCAGGTCGAGCTGCTCCATCTTGGCGACTTGCGCAAGCTTGCTGGCCAGCGCCAAGTCATAGGGAGGGTATTTGAACACGTAATAGTTGCTGACTTCGACTTCGTGATAATAAATGTTCTTATGAAACTTCCCGAGGCGAAACGGAACGCTATGCGTAATGAAATGAACCTCATGGCCTTTTTCCGCCAGCAGCTTCCCCAATTCCGTAGCGACGACGCCCGATCCTCCTAGCGACGGGTAACACGTAATGCCGATCTTCAATCGGTCGCTCACCGCGATTCCTCCTCCCAGACTGCCTGCATCGAGTCTCCGTTAGTTCTATAGTATTCCGCGATCGATTAGAATAGATGAACGGAATAAGGCAGCTTGCTCACAAAGCCTTCGGCGAACGCTACCCCGCACTTCTGCCCCAAGAGCGAATCGCGGGCTTCCACCCGCTCCAGATACCCTTGGTTCAGCGGAGTCGGCACGAATGCATTGCCGCTCGCCGCGGGATTGAATTGCGTGGCGTACGCTCGGAGCGACCGGCGCTTCGCCTCGTAATGGTCCGTCCCGTCCACGGTCAGATCGGCTTCGTATACATCGTTGATAAAATAATAGTACGTTTGCTCTACAGGATGAGAAACAAGCCCGGATTCGGGCGCGTAGTTCCTAAGCTTGGCGTTGAAGACGGCCTCTTGAACGAGATGGCTGCACGCCACATGATCCGGATGGCGGTCCATCCAATAAGGCGCGAATACGATCCGGGGACGGTGTCTCCGAATCTCGAGCGTTATGGCGCGTATATGGTCGGGCGTCACATACAGTCCTCGGTCCGGCAGGCCCAGGTTCGTTCGAACCGTTACGCCGAGCTCGGCGGATGCGGCCTTCGCTTCCTGCTGGCGCGTCTCCACCGTCCCGTTCGAGGACATTTCCGCCAAAGTCAGGTCGCATAGCCCGACGCGATATCCATTCGCCGTATGCTTGGCGATTGTCGCCCCCATGCCGATCTCGGCATCGTCCGGATGCGCCCCGAAGATCAGAATATCGAGCGGCTGCTGGTTCATTCCGATACCTCGGGCTTGTACTTATGGACAAGCTCCCGCCATGCGAAATCTCCGCGATCGAGCGACTTCACCAGCATCTCGGCGGTGGCGATGTTCGTGGCGCATGGAATGCCTTGAACATCGCACAGCCGCAGGAGGGCGATAATATCCGGCTCGTGCGGCTGTGCCATGAGCGGATCGCGGAGGAAGATGAGCAGGTCCATCTCGTTCTTCGCCACGAGCGCGCCGATCTGCTGGTCGCCTCCTAGCGGCCCTGACATGAAGCGATGCACGTTCAACCCGGTTGCTTCCATAATTTTAGTTCCCGTCGTCCCGGTTGCGTACAGCTTGTGCTTCTGGAACACCTGCTCATAGGCGGTGACGAAATTGACCATCTCTTCTTTTTTGCGGTCATGGGCGATTAGTGCGATGTTCAACATGGCTACTCCTCCACTCCTGCATGCCGGACGGTATGCCGGCTGCCGGTTCTATGTAGATCAGTTCACTTCGGGTCAGTCGATGAAATGCTCGAAGCCGTACACGATGCCTTGCAGCTCCATGACCTTCTTGACGGCAATGTTGACGCCCGGCATATAGCCTGCGCGCTCATACGAATCATGGCGAATCTTGAGCGTCTGGCCATGACCGCCGAAGATGACTTCCTGCTGCGCGAATACCCCCGGAAGCCGAACGCTGTGAATGCGGAAGCCGTTGTACAACCCGCCGCGCGCGCCCTCGATCGTCTCGGTCTCGTTCGGATTGCCCTGACGGAACTCTTCGCGGTTCGCCGCGATCAGCTCGGCCGTCTTGATCGAAGTCCCGGACGGAGCGTCCAGCTTCTGATCGCCATGGTACTCGATGATTTCCACGTGCGGCATATATTTCGCTGCCTGCGCGGCGAATTTCATCATTAGAATGGCGCCGATGGAGAAATTCGGAGCGATGATGCCGCCGATGCCGTTCTCCCGGCACAGCTTGTCCAACTCTTCAATATCATCCGGTGTGAAGCCCGTCGTCCCGATCACCGGACGTACCCGATTCGCGATCGCTATGCGGCTGTTGGCCATGACCGAGTGCGGCGTCGTGAAATCCACTAGCACGTCCGCCTTCGATTGCAGCAGAACGGCGTCCAGCTCCGAGCTTACGAGCACGCCGCACTCGTCATACCCGATTAGTTTCGCAATGTCTTTGCCTTCGTTCGACCGGTCTACGGCCGCCACGAGTTGGAGCGTCGGATCGTCCAGCACCATTTTTACGACTTCGCGGCCCATCCTCCCGCTTGCTCCGGCTACGGCTACTTTTATGTTTGAATTCATTAAGAGATCTCCTTTAACGGTTAGAGTATAATTCGTTCTGCTCCAGCTGCTGCAGCAAGTGCCGGGCATCCTCCCTCATCGGGTCCAGCCTGAGCGCTTCCTTCAGCGTCTCGGCGGCCGATGCGTATCGTCGCAGCCCCGTGTAGGCTACCCCGAGCAGCAAATAGGCTTCCAAGAACAGCCCATCCAGTTGGATCGCCCGCTTGAGCATCTCGGCGGCGCTCTGCAAATCGCCGATGCCTTGCTCCATGCGGCGTCCGGCCTTCTTCACCAGCTCTCTTGCCCGGAGATGGTTGTAGTGCGTCCGATACGTCGGATCCAGCCGCATGGCCTCGCGCGCATGCATCAGGGCCGGGCTCAGCTTGTTGCTTCTGGCGTACGTTATCGAGAGCTTGTAATGAAATTCGGCATTGTCCGGCTCCTCCAGGACAGCTTGCTGGAACCATTCGATGGCCTGTTCGAAGTCGTGCTCCAGGATCGATTGGTACGCCAGCTTTATGTTCGAATTCCCGCTCATATGCCTCACCTCCTCTTACAGCATATGAGAGAGGTGCTTCTTAGGTGTTCTTTTTCGTCCAACGGTCCGCGTCCCGCGTCTGAAACTTGTGCATGACCCGGTCGTGCGCCTCCGTCAATTCGATGCCGAGCGAGTTCGCGAAGCAGATCGTGATGAACAAAATATCGCCCAGCTCCAGCTCGATGGAATTGTCGGCTTCGGTCGATTTCTTCGGCTTCTCGCCGAATTGATGGTTCACCTCTCGGGCGAGCTCGCCTACCTCTTCCGACATGCGGGCCAGCATCGCGAGCGGGCTGAAATATCCTTCTTTGAACTGGGAGATGTAGGCGTCCACTTCTTCCTGCATCGCCTTCATCGATTTGTCGGCCATAAGTCCCCCTTGTCTCCGGCAGCCTTGTCCAGGCTAGGTTTAACGGCGTTTTAAGACAATCGAATTTTGTCTATTCTACATGTTAACGCATCACAGTTTTGAACACAAATCTTTTTTAGGCTCGAATGGAATGCGTTGGTGCAAAATACCGTTATAATGGTCTAATACCCCACAAGTGAAGCGGGCCTCTGTAGGCCAATCGAGGTGATCCTGTGTATCAGAAAACGAAAGTGCAGCTCCGTACCCTCTTTCCCATCCTGTTCGGCACAGCTGTGTACGCCTTCGGCCTCTACTACTTCGTCATACCGAACGAGCTGATGGAAGGCGGCCTAACCGGGATCGCCCTCCTGCTCAACTATGCGCTCTCCATCCCTACGTCGATCTCGGCTCTCGTTCTCAACATTCCTTTGTTCTTCGTAGGCTGGCGGGCGTTCGGGGGCAGGGCCATGATCTATACCATAATCGGAACTCTATCGTTGATCGTATTCCTAAGGCTAATGGAGATCGCCATCCATCGCGGGTGGATCGTCCCCTTCCAATCGCAGCAGGATTACTTTCTGGCCACGTTGTATGCCGGGGTTACACTTGGGGCGGGGCTCGGCATCGTCCTACGATTCGGAGCGACTACAGGGGGAACCGACATTGTGGCGAGGCTCGTCTCGAAGAGACAAGGCTGGAGCATGGGGCAAGTGATTCTGCTCATCGATGCGATCGTCATCGGAAGCTCACTATTATACATACCTAAGGAGAAAGTACTGTACACGCTAGTTGCCGTGTTCATCGCTTCCAAGGTCATCGACTTCGTGACGGAAGGCGCTTATGCATCGAGGGCGTTCACGATTATTACGGACAAAGCGCCTCAAGTGGCGGAAGCGATCACCCGGGAGATGGATCGGGGGGTGACGCTGTTCGCCGCTCGAGGCGCCTATTCGCAGCAAGAGAAACAAGTCGTATACAGCGTTGTCGCCCGGCATGAAATGCGCACGCTGCAAACGCTCGTGAAGATGATCGATCCGCTCGCATTCATCGTCATTACCGATGTGCATGACGTATTAGGCGAAGGGTTCCGAATCGACCACTAGTTGGATTATTTCCTAAACTTGTCGTTCCGATCTTTGGGGCTTCGGCCGCCGACGATATTGCGCTCGATCTGAAAAATACGCCAGCCCGCAAACGCCAACACCATGACGATGATCGAGCCGAGAAACGCGATGCTCCAAACCGGATTCGACGGCTGCACGTAAGGGACGAACGCTTCCGCCTCCTTGCGCTGGAACAGCCGGTTCAGCTCTTCCTCCAGATGGCCGATGCCGCTCTTAATGTTGTTCATGTCCCACTTGGAAGCGTTCAATTGGGTATTCATAAAGGAGAATAGCGATTCCATCCGTTCTACCTCGGATGGGGTACGGCTGATAATGACGGATGGCTTGATCACCTTGTACAGCTCGGACAGGCCGGCGAGCTGCTTGAGCGACTCCTGCTGCTGGCCCGCTTCTACCGCATGCTGCACGGCATACACGTGCTCTTTCATCCCTTTGTAATATTGAAGCCACATCGGCTCTTGCTTATGGGTTAGCGCGTCGGTCGCGAGCCTGACGCGAGCCGCCGCCTGCTGCCCTTCCAGCTTGGAATAGGCGGCAGCCGCCAGCTCCCGCTTCGCGTCCACAATCGAGCCGGCCAGCGCCTGCACGCCCTCCACGCTTGCGATGCCGTCGAAGCGGATCCGCGTCACCTGGTCTCCCAGCTCGTTCAGCTTCGTGCGTGCCGTCTCCACATCCCCCTGCACGACCTTGGTGTACATCTCGTCCGCCGCGGCGTTCAATTGCTCCACTTGCTTCATCGCTCCCGGCTGGGCTTGCGCTTGTTCTTGGGCCGGTTTCCCCGCCTCCTTCGAGCAGGCGGCCGTCAACAGCGCGAGCAGCACCAGAGCTCCCAGTCCGGAAGTTCTCCATCTTCTTCTTACAAACATCGGGCATCCCCCTTCCTCGTGTGTGGGGATGCCCGACCGGATTGCTTGTCCTGCGCGACAGCCCCTTGCGTTACGCGAATTGCTTCACTAATTTAGCGTATGGGGGGTTGTCCATTTTTAGACCATCGATATACGATTGCGACTACAATTAGGCTGAATAAGCTGAGCGACAGGGTGAACGCTTCGATCGTCGCAAGATCGTCGCGCAGCACGCCGGGGAGCCACGGATAGATGTCGCGGTGGTAATCCAGGAAATCATTCGTGTACATCCATAGCGCGACAAGCAGAAAATGAATGAACTGCAACGCGAACAAGCCCACGAACAGCAGCGCTTCGATCGCCATCGCCAAGTGCGTCGTGACGAGCATCCAGTCTTGCCAGACGAGCACATCGCCCTGCACCGCTCCGGCGAAGATCATCGTGACGGCCCAGATGCCGTACTTGACGGATGTGATCATGCCGAATGCCACGATCAATCGCCCTACGAACGAGTTCCGATAGGCAGGCGGCAGCAAGAGCAGCAGCAGGGCGAGCGTGAAGCCCAAGGACGCCGTAGGACTGTCCGGTACGAACGGTAAGTACCAGAAGCTCATGTTCTCGTATGTATCCTTTAGCTGCTCCCCGTACCACAAATACCCGCCGATCGTACCGAGCAAATTGCAGATGAACAGCACGACGATCATGCTGCGGTGATACAAGAGGGCGCGAAGCCAAGCGATCCAACCTGTCAAAACGGAGAACCTCCCTTCTTTTGCCCCACAAAGTGATGTTTGCCTCTGGAGCTTATTCCCGGCGAAGCCCCCTCTGCGGGGACCCCAAATATGTAGCCCTACAATGTCTTAAAAAAACCTGACCGATACCGGCCAGGTTTTTTGTCACGTATTCCAGTTGCTATTCCTTCTTTTGCTTCGAGAGCCAAGTGACCATCTGATCGATTTCTGCGTCGGTCAGCCCTTTGCTCTTGTTAGCGTCATACTGAGCCGGCATGCCCGGAGGCTTCCCGTTTTTCACGATGCTCATAATCTCGTCCTTGCTATGCTTGTCACCAATCCCGCGAAGGGCCGGCATGCCGCTGACGCCTTTGAGGTCTTTGGCATGGCAAGATACGCAACTAGCTTTTTGATATACCGCATAGCCCGGGTCGTCTTGGGCTACGAGCGTTGCGCCTGCGGCCGGTTTCGGAGCCGCGCCGCCTCCGCCAGCACCCTTGGCGGCCTTCATCTCTTCTTCCCGCTTGATGTGCTCCGGGATGATGTTCTTGTCTTCCAGCTCATGCTGGTAATGCATCCACGATGCAACCGTCAAGTGAATGACGGCGATGAGCGACAGGAACATAATCGTCGAAGTCATCGGACGGCGGTAGAAGCGGCGCTGCTTGCCGGTATCCAGGAACGGAGCGAGCATCAACCCCCCGAACAGCAAGCCCGGCAAAATCAATGTACCGAAGACGACGTAGTCGCCGGAAGTATACGGATACTTGAGCAATTGATACATGAAGAGGAAATACCAGTCCGGCATCGGGATAAACGCCGTATTGAGCGGGTCGGCCGGGTATCCCAGCGGTGCGGGTTCCGCCATGACGAGCACGAGAATCCCGACGAGCACGACGGCGCCCACCATCCATTCCTTCAATAGGAAGTTCGGCACGAACGCTTCGGACTTTCCTGGATAAGCGGTGTAATCCCGAGGGATCAATTTCTCCGTCTTCTTTTGCACGCGGGAGTCTCCAACGTACACAATCTTTTCATCTGACTTATGACCGTGCGCCACGTATGGTGCCTCCTTTCTGATCAGTATGTTCTAGAGCGGACCTGAGATACCTTGCTTGCGGATCATGAAGAAGTGGCCGCCCAACAAGGCAAGCAGAGCTGCCGGCAAGAAGAACACATGGATCGCGAAGAACCGTGTCAACGTTTCCGCGCCTACGATTTCGCCGCCCTGCATCAAAGTCTTGATGTAATCTCCGATGAACGGAACGGATGCGGCGATCGAGATCCCTACCTTGGTCGCGAAGTATGCTTTGTTGTCCCAAGGCAGCAAGTATCCGGTAAAGCCAAGACCTAACATCACGAAGAAAATCAACATCCCTACGATCCAGTTCATTTCACGAGGCGCCTTGTAGGAACCCGTGAAGAACACGCGAAGCGTATGTAGGAACATCATGACGATTACGAGGCTCGCACCCCAGTGGTGCATCCCGCGGACGATAACGCCGAAGGCCACCTGGTGCTGCAAGTAATCGACGCTCGCGTAAGCGTTAATGATATCCGGCGTGTAGTACATGCTCAGGAACATCCCGGACAAAATCTGAATGACGACGATGAAAAACGTCAATCCGCCGAAGCAATAAACGAATGCGGAGAAGTGATGGGCCGGGTTTACGTGCTCCGGTACCTCATGGTCCGCTACGTCTCTCCACATTGGCGTGATATCCAGACGCTCGTCGATCCAGTTATACATATTTTTCAACATTTGATCGAACGCCTCCTTATTTCACAACATGCTGGTTCGGCTGCAGCTTGCCAAGGTACACAAAGCCGTTCTCAATCTTGACGAGGAATTCGTCGAGCGGCGCCGGCGCGACCGCCACGTTCTTGCCTTCCTTCGTATAATGCGCCTCGTGGCAAGGGCAAAAAAATTGGTTCGGGTATCTGGAATCGGCATTCCAGTTCACCGTACAACCCAAGTGCTTGCACGTCGGAGACAAGGCATAGATGCTGCCCTTATCGTCCTTCATGATCCAAGCTTCCACTTCCGCATCGCTCTCATACCAGCCGTCCACTTGATGCACGGTGAACTTATACGACTTGGGCTCGCTCGTAATTTTGCTCTCTTCCACTACCTTGACAAAAGCGCCTTCGCTCTTCGGCTTGAGCAGCGGGTCTACCGCAAAACGAACCATCGGAATGACCGGTCCTGCCATCAGGAATGCGCCTGTTCCGCCGAGGGTATAGGAGAGGAATTGACGACGCGACATTTCACGCCGTGTTCTTGGTTTCTCGGAATGGTTGTTGTCTTCATGCATGAGTCTTCTACCCCCTTTATCCAGTCGTATCACAGTCGCTTTTCGACATTACTTTCGCACGTTACACTAGGACATAACTATAATAGCTTACGTCATGTGGGGCGTCAAGAATGGATGGAACGCAAAACCAAGGGCAAGCGAAGCGTTCTGACATGTTGTTAACGAATTTGTCACATCTCGCCAAACCGCCTAATGCTATCGTTTGCAATTTCATTTCCATTAATACACGGGTATGGAGCAGAACCGCCTCAGACCGGGCCGGATTGATCCTGTGCGCCGGATTTCCATAGCGTGCGCACGCTCTCGTCCACCTTCGCCTTGAACGCTTCACTATTGAGGGCTCGTCCATCCTCGCCTTGCGGACTCAGCACGAGATCCGCATGCGGGAGCGGCGACGGCACCGCATCCGGCCGACCGGTCATGACGATGACATAGCGGAACCCGGCCTGCTTCAGACGCGCGCACACCCGGTCGATCGCCTCTGCTCGGGGTGCATCATAATCGACATAATGCAGAGCGGGGTATGTAACGGTGCGCCCTTTGTACGGCACCTCCACGAATTCCAACAGGCTTCGCAGAAATTCGAGCTCCTGGGTCGCTTCCCACGGTTCCTCCGAGCCGTCCAGGCCGGTCACCGGCAGCAGGCAAGTGTCGAGATAGGGCTGGAGCTTGAACCATTCCTTGCGGTCGATATCGCTAAACTTCACTAGATTTCACCTCAAGGGATATTATAGCAAAAAAACAAAAAACCTCACACCTTCGCGTGAGGCTTGTCGCTAGCGTTAGCCGATCGTTCTAGTTCAGCAGCTTCAATTCCCGAGTCAGGTCCAAAAACTTCGCTTCGTCTCCATGGGCGAGTGCTTCGTCGATCTCCCGATAGAGTGTCTGCCTTTTATGCTTTTTGACAGCATCGTCCAATATCATTTCTGCAAAAAGGCCAAGCATGGCTGCATAGCCGGAAACGTCCATTTTTTCCATAAGACATACCTCCCACCATAAGGCACGAAGTGCCTTCGCCTTCAGGATGTGTGTTCGTCAAGCCTGCCTGTATTCTCTTCCCTTAAGAATGTAGCTTTCCATCGTCCGTCTCATCCGTTCCAAGTCATGCTCGTTCAATTCCCGAACCACTTTGGCCGGTGTACCCAGAGATAGCGTGTAGGGCGGAATCGTGGTGTTTTCCGTCACGAGCGAACCGGCACCTACTAAAGCATATTCACCGATGTTGGCACCGTTTAGTACAATCGCCCCCATTCCTATTAATGTGCCTCTGCCTATCGTGCACCCGTGGATGATCGCTCCGTGGCCGACCGATACTTCTTCTCCTACTAGGAGCGGCTGGTTCGTGTTCACATGTCCGATGCAGCCGTCCTGAATGTTAGACCGGGCTCCAATTCGAACCGGTGCCAAATCTCCGCGAAGTACCGCGTTGTACCAGATGGAGCAGTCTTCGCCCATCGCGATATCGCCGATAAGTTGTACGCCTGCTGCCGTAAATACCGTCGGATGAAGCTGGGGTTGAAACTGCTTATATGGGTGCAGCATAGAATCACTCCGTTCATGAATAGGGTTGGTTTGAGGAGTGATTCTAGCAAGGGAACGGCGGATTGTCAATCGGCAGCGCGATCTTGTCCTCGTCCGGAACATAGGTGCCGGTGACGACGCCGCTTCCGAGCTTCGTCATGCGAACGACCGCGCCCGCCTGCTCGTCCTGGCCGATGCGCAGCAGCCCGAGATGCATCATCATCGGCAAAATGCGCTCCTGGAAAATCGCTTCCGACGTATCGTAGTAGAACGGCCGGATAAGCGGACACAGCACCTTCGAGAGCGAATCGGCGCGAATCCAGTCCCGGGCGAGCTGCTCGACCCAATAGACGATCGATTGCAGATTCGGGATCGGGTTCTTGTACAGCTTGAACCAGAACCGGTACGCCTGGGTCAGCTCTTCTCGGCGCCCCTCGAGCACGGACAGCTTGCCTCGGTCGGTCAGGACGAGCGCCGTCTCCTGCTCTTCGATCAGCCCTTGATAGTAGCAGTAGTCGTAGAGGAGCGAGAACCGGTTCGGCAAGTCCTTGAACCGCCGCCCGTAGCCGAACCGCCAGACCGCCTTCGGCGGCTCCTCGGGGACGGACAGCCGGTCGAGAATTTGCTGCAGCGGCCGCTTGTAGATCGAGCCGTCCGCCGTGAGCGGAACTTCATTATGGTAGATGTGATGCAGGAAATGATAGATGTCGTCGACGAACAATCCCTGCTCGTCCCGATAGACAGCCGGCTCGTCCTCGTAGGTCAGCTCGCTGCGGAATTGCTTGGCCATCGTCTCCGTGAAGCGGCGCTTCATATCCGACGGGAATTGGAACAAGTACCGCGTCTGCTGCGAATAGCCGTTGAACAGCCAGCCGCTGCGCTTGAACTTGGTGATCATCTCCCGCGGATTCCATGGCTCCGGGGGAGGCGGCGCGGCTTTGGCCTTCTTGCCGTTCGACCTCTTCGCAGGCACAGGGACGGTCACGGCTGTTGCCGATGCCGGTGCCGGTGCCGGGGTCAAGCCGGCCGCCGCGCCATACGGACTCACCGAAGTGAAGTTCGATAGTCGGGCCCGGGCGATCAGCTCTTCCAGGCTGAACAAATCACGGGTGTCGAAGGCGATGGAGTTCAGGAACCGGATGTCCTCCAAGCTCAGCTTCGTCAGCTGCTGCTCGAACACATCTCTCCGGTTCACCTTGGACAGAATCGATTGGATCAGCTCGTTCTTGGAATGACCGTTGCAATCACAGCCGTACGTATCGGCAATGCTGCTTAACTGCTGAATATCGGCATAACACAGCATATCCGCCAGATTCATAGAAGGCCTCCTACTAAGCAAGCTTATTCTAGAATCCAGTATCGGTATATTTCAGGAAAATAAACGTCTCGGGCGCGGAGGAACGAAAAAAACTCCGGGCCGCCGCCCGGAGGAATCGATTCGCTAGGATTCCTTATTCATAGAAGCGAGATACGCTTCCTTCGCCAAAATGTACATCGCGCTGCTCCAGCCGAGCGGCGTATTCGGGTTCGGCCGGGACGTCTTGCTGTAATAAAGCTCCGGCCATACGCCCGGCTCCAGCATGACCTCTTCCGCCCGCCGGATGTACTCGGCCGCCCGTTCCCGGTTGCCCAGGGTCAGGTGGCACAGCGCGAGCCAGGGCAAACCGAATGTCCATTCCGCTTCCGTCCGGTAGTAGAAACTGAGCGGCTGGTTCCGGCCGTGTTCCGCCTCCAGCGTGCTGTAATAGCTGTCGCCGGCGTAGCGGATCACTCCCCGCTCGCGAAGCAGCGAATGCTCTACGCGAGCTACGATCGTCTCCGCCAGGAGTCCGTCCAGCAGACGGTACGGGTATATAAGGCTCAGCTGGGCGAGATCGACCGGCCGGTCCTCGCTCTCCTGCGGGAAGAGCCGGAGTACTGTGCGCAGCCCCGCCTGGATAAGCGAATCCGGCACTTCCAGGTGCGGCTGAAGCTTGCGCAGTCCGGCCACGCACGCTCCGACCGAGGAAGCGTGAACCGCGCGGCCTTCCTCCCACATGCCGTTGTCCGGGTCGTTCCAATACTCCACGTTGTCCAAATACCGAATCAGCTTCTGGACGATCTCACTGTCCTTACGGTCGCGCAGCATCCGCTTGCCGACATCCAGCCCGGCCCCAATACCGAACAGCAGTGCACCCGTCATGTCGTGCTGCACATGGCCCCAGTCCTGATCGTGAATCTCGGCCACGTCGTCCGCCGTGTAGCGCGCGTGCACGTATTCCCATTCCCATACCGGTTTCTCCCGGCACAAAATATCCAGCTTCCATTCCAGGCTCCGGAACAGATCCAGCATGCGGGCGTAAGCCCGCTCGTACTCGGTCCCCGGTTTGTTCAAATACGGCCATGACATGTAGATGCTGTCTCGCAGCCAGACGTACGAATAATGCTCCGAAGGGCTTGCGATGTACAAGCCGTGAGGCAATCGCAACCGGTCCAGCACTTGATAGCTAGGTATCAGCATGGTACGTACCTCCTCGCTATATCATGTGCGAGAAGCGTCCATTTGGTTACGACTCCGCCAAATGCTCCGTGCAGTTATACAGGGAGCAGCGCCACTTGCCGTCCGGTTCCACGTGAACGATACTGAGCGCCGTGTTGGTCAGCAGCCCGGGCGGCATCTCATCGAGCGTGCCGTTCAACAATGTGCCGATGAAGGCCCCATGGCTCATGACGAGCACATTCGCTCCGCGTTCCCCGTGTTCCTCGGCCAGCTCGTCCAGGCAGCGCTTGCCGCGGGCGAACAGCGCGGCGTCCGACTCCACCCCGTGATCGAGCGCCTTCCAGCCGTCACCCCAGCGGGCGATCCGCTCCTCTAGCGTCGTGCCGTCGAGACGGCCGTGCGTCCGTTCGCGAAGCCGCACATCGGTGCGGATGCGTGCTAGGCCGAGCTCGTCCGCTATGATCGCAGCCGTCTCGTACGCCCGGCGCAGGTCGCTGCTCACGATCTCGCCCCATGCTTCGCCCTTGAGCCGCTTGGCCAGCCGGGCCGCTTGCCGGCGGCCTTCCTCGTTCAGTTCAATATCGTTCTGCCCCTGCAGCCGGCCGGATGCGTTCCAATCCGTGCTGCCGTGGCGTATCAAGCCCCATTTCATCCGAATGCCCCCTTGAGCTAAGTAATTGGCGAATTGTGTTCAATCGCGGAGCAATAAAAGAAGCCCCTCGACGAGCGAGAGGCTCCGGTTCCGATGGTTCATGCTTTCGTCCGCGACAGCCAATTCATGATGAGCAGTGTGCTCGTCAAGCCCAGCATCGACAGGACGGTCAAGTAATCCGGGTACGTACGGATCGGCCCCATCCGGATCATGGACGGCTCCTTGATGCTCGCCGTCGCCACCGAGACGGCCATCTGCTTCGAGCGAGCCGATTCCTTATCGGATGTTCCGCCCGTCGCGAGCGCCACCGGCTTCAGCCCGTAGATGCTCTCGGCCGGACCTGCCTCCTTCCCGAACGAGGGGCTGAACACGGCGAGCATAAATCCGACCAGGAACACCGCCATGCAGAACGCGATCGCGAGCGACACGTTTCGCCGCATCGGGCTGGAGATGGAGTAGATTCGGTCCGCAACGGGAAGCCGCCATTTCTCGCCCGCGTAGATGCGCTGCATCACTTGCGACGACATGGGCTCGTATTGGGGAGGCCGCTCCATCGTACCTACGGTGTCCTTGATCAACTGCGTGCTCTCCTGCCAGATCATGAATTCCTCCCGGCAAGCTTCGCAGGACTCCAAGTGAGCCTCGATCGCTTGCCGCCGCTCATCTTCTTCCGCCATATCCCAATATTCCGCCAGGTTCTCTTGTAAGTCCGCGCACTTCATCGTTGATTCATCCCTTCGTACTCTCTGAACATCGGCTCGACCAAATACGGCTCCAGCTGCGTCTTCACGCTTGCCCGGGCCCGGAACAACAGCGACTTGACCGAGCTCACGGTCTGATCCAATATATTCGCGATCTCCTGGTAATCCAGCTGATCGTATTCACGCAAAATAAGGGCCGATCGTTGCTTCTCCGGCAAATTGTTGATGGCGTTGCGCACCATCGTCACCCGTTCGTTGCGGAGCATCGCCTGCTCCGGAGTCGACTCCAGGGAAGCGACCGGCACGAGTCCGCTCTCCTCGAACGAGACATGGACCGCCTTCTGCCTGCGGAGCTCGCTCAGCACGGTGTTGCGGGCGATCGTATAGAGCCACGTTTGGAACGAAGCTTCTACCTCCCGGAACGAATGAAGACTGCGGTACGCTTTGAAGAACGTTTCCGAGCACAAGTCCTCCGCCACCAGCTCCATCTTGGACGTCTTCAGCATATGATAAATAAACGCCATAATTTTTCGTTCATAACGACGCATGAGTTCCTCATATAGCTGTACGTTGCCGTCCTTAATTTCCCGGATTAACTGGGAATCGGTCATTGCAAGAGGCCTCCTTGCCGTTCCGAAAACGTCTCCCAGTCAGTCTGTCTATTAATACAGACATGGGAGCAAAAAGTTGCGCGCCGAAACAAAAAAAGCGTAAACGAGCGCTAACGAGCGAAATCAGGTACTAGTACCCAACACATTCTGTATATGAACGGAAAATTCCTGCTTTTTTCGACAAAATTGTGAACGGTACATGCCGATTCCCCGCCTTTAGACCTCGGCGCACCTTATCTAACCATAGCCCACCGAAGCCGAAATGTAAATATTGGAATGCATGTAAAATCAATTAAAACAATATTTGCCGAATGACAAAAAAAGACCACCGGCATCCCGGTGGTTGCACAAAGTGCTAGTATTCGGATAGGAGTGGAGAGAAACCATACTGTACTTTTATTATAGTGTATCCGTTTTCATTTTGTCAACGATTTTTTGTAAACGGTTTCTTGAGAGTTCTTCAGTTTTCACTTTCCTCCACTTTGGCTTGCTTGTTCAAGACGTTCGCGATTTTGGATAAGGACCCTACGCTTGAAAAGACGTTTACTGCTTCGGTCGGAACGAACAGGGTTGTGGCCTGGCCTTTTGAAATTTCCCCCAGTGCCTCTAGAGATTTGTAGCTGAGAAACTGGGGGTCCATCTCTGCGCTTTTGATTTTATCGATTCTGATTTTCTCAGCCTCCGCTATAGTTTCAATTTTAAGCCGATCTGCCCCCGCGATTATTTTGATCGCCGCGCCCTTCCCCTTAGCATCCAATTCCTGAGATAATTGATTGCCTTCCGCTATTCGAATATTGGACTCTTTCTGCCCCTCTGCCTGCAGGATCATAGCTTGCTTGGCGCCTTCTGCCCGTAAAATCTCGGCCTGTTTCTCCCCATCCGCACGCAGGACAGCGGCTTGCCGTTCCCCCTCCGCCTGCAATATATTAGCCCGCTTCTCCCGCTCGGCTTTCATCTGCTTCTCCATGGCGTGGTGAATTTCGAGTGGAGGATGGATATCGATGATCTCTACTCGTTCGATGCTTACCCCCCACTTACCGGTCGCGGCTTCCAAGGAATGCCTGAGGTATAAGCTAATTCTCTCGCGGCCGGCCAGCGTTTCATCCAGCTCCATATTCCCGACCACTTGCCGAATGTTCGCGGCCGTGATGTTTTGAATGCCTTTTACAAAATCATTAATACTGTAGGTGGCCGCCATCGCATCGTGAACGAAATAGAAGAAAACCGTGTCGATCTTGATCTGAACATTATCTTTCGTAATCACCATTTGGGACGGAACATCCGCTTGGTGAATCCGTAAATCATGCAGTTTCCTTACTCGATCCACAAACGGAATAATGAGGTGGAATCCTGGGTTCAAAACGCGGAGGTATTTGCCTAATCGTTCAATCACCGCCACTTTTTGCTGCGGGATAATCCGGACGGAGTTAATTATGGTGAACACAATAAGCGCACAAAGCGCTAGCAGCGCAATGATCCCTAAAATCCACAAAAACGTCATCATCTTTTCTGCCTCCTTGTTTATTTCACATGGTTCGCAATATTCAAGACAAATTTGCTCAATGCCTCTTTACTCATAAAAGGCGCCAAGCTCGCCATGAGATTCGGATCCAGCTGCCTTGCATCCATCCCTGAAATCAAGGCCAGAATGCGTTCTTTGCTTAGAAAGGGGGCTAAACTGATGATGCGGCTTGCAGATATGCTTCCCGTCCCAACTTTGCTTGCCAACCCATCAAAAGCTTCCTGACTGATATAGGGAGCCAACTCCCCGACCACATCCCAATTCAGGCTGGTTTCATCGAGCTGCAGCACCAACCGCTCCACTTGCTCTGGAGTTAGGAATGATGCAAATCCCATCAGTTGAGGAAAGCTTACTTTTTCCGGTATGGCTCGATCCAGAAGCTGATTCAAACAACGGTTGCTTATATAGGGAGCCAGATTAAGAATCCCCTTCCATTTCCATTCATCATCCGGGATTTGCAATACTAAGGCATCCAGAGCTTCCGTTCCGAGGAAAGGTGCCAGGCTTTCCAACATATCCAGATGAATGTGGGTATGGCTGACGCTCTCCGTCACTTGATGAAGCGTGCTCGCTTTGACCAATGGAGCCAATTCGATCAGATCTCCCATATAAATCTGTCCGAGGTTGATCATCTCGGCAACTTGATTCGGCTTATTCTCCGCAATTCGCTCCACCATTTCGCCAAAGGGTTGTTGCGAAGGCCTTGCGGTTTGCCCGCCGTTCAAAAGGGTGTCTGTAGTCGTATCAAAATACTGAGCCAGAACCACAATTGTCCCTATATCCGGAAGCGAGTCTCCGCGCTCCCACTTCGATACGGCTTGATGGCTTACGTTTAATTGATCGGCGAGCTCCATTTGGGTCATATCCCTGTCTTTTCGCAGCTTCGAGATATAGCCCCCGATTTTTTTTAGATCAAGCAACTTCATTCCCCCCTCAATGGAACCGATTACAGTGCGCGCTGTTGGGATTAGAATAGCATATATATTTACAAGATCCCATCAAGTGTTAGTTGAATAAAACCGGCCGGATCATTCTACTGCCGGTTGAATCCAATAAAAAACAAGCCTAGGAGGGTCTCCTGGCTTGCTTCTAAGGAAATTGCTATAACCGGACTTCGTAGCCGTGGCTTTTCAAGACGGCGAGCGCCGCGTCCATCTCCGTTTCGTTGCGGAACGACAGGCGCAGTACCCCTGGCACGTCGGCACGGCTCTCGATGATGTGCATGTTGCTCAGATTAATGCGATGATTGCCCAGCAGCGAGGCGATCTGACCGATAATGCCCGGATGGTCCGGGACATCTACGTAGACATCGTAGATCGACGTTAAAATGCCTTTGCGGCGCTCCGGCAGCTGGCTGCGGAATTGGGCCGCGCGCCGGAACTGCTCCTCGATGCCCGTTCCGTCTTCCTCCATCAGCAGCGCCTGGAAGCGGCGGATCCCCGCGTTCCAGTCCTTGAGCAGGTCCAGCAGCACCTCGCGATTGTTCATGAGGATCGCCCGCCACATGTCAGGGTTGCCGGAAGCGATCCGCGTCAGATCGCGAAACCCGCCTGCCGCTAAGCTCTCGTAGAGCGGATTCGACTCGTTGTACGTCGCGATCTGATTCACAAGCGCTACCGCAATAATATGCGGCAGGTGGCTGACCGCGCCCGCGATCCGGTCGTGCTGGACCGCATCCACGCGCACGATCTGCGCCTTCGTGTGCCGCAGCAGCGAGGCGAGCTCCTCGTATGCCGATTCCGGCGTCACCTCGCTCGGCGTAAGCACGTAGAAGGCGTTCTCGTATAGATGCGAGCTCGCGGCTTCGACGCCCGAGCGTTCGGATCCCGCCATCGGGTGGCCGCCGATGAAATGCACGTCGGCGCGCGCGAGCTTGTCCGCGCAGGCCGCGATGGAAGCTTTCGTGCTGCCGACGTCGCTGATGATGCACCCCGGCTTCAGCCGGAATTCCAGCATGCGCTGCAAGTAGGTCTCCAGCACGTCAACCGGCACGCAGAGGAAGATGAAGTCCGCTTGCTCGGCCGCCTCTTCCATAGAGGTGGTCGCGTAGTCCACGACGCCGCGCTTCAGGAATTTGTCCGCTTCCGCGGGGTCGTTCGTATGGCCGATGACAGTCAGCCCGGGCTTGCCCTTGAAGCAGAGCGCCAGCGAACCGCCCATCAGCCCAACGCCAAAGATGGCGATCGTCTTCATTCGATTCACTCTTTACTAGTTGATTAAGCCTGAACGGCTACTTCTCCCAGCACCGCTTCCAGCGCTTGGATAAATTTCTCGTTCTGCTCGCGGCTGCCTACGGTTACGCGGAGCTTCGTCGGGAAATCCAGGTTGTGGCCGCCGCGCACGATGAGTCCGCGCCGCAGCAGCGCTTCGAACGCCGGCTTCGCCGGACGCTGAATATCGACCATCACGAAGTTGCCGTGCGCCGGATAATACGACAGGCCGAGTCGGTCGAACTCGCCGGTCAAGTACCGGATGCCTTGGGCATTCTTCTCCACGCAATCGGCGATGAACGCATCGTCCTCCAGCGCGGCCAGAGCCGCCGCTTGCGCATAGCGCGTCGTGTTGAACGGCTCGCGCACTTGGTTGATCGTGTGCACCACGTCGGGGTGCCCGATGCCGTAGCCGATGCGCAGGGAAGCGAGGCCATAGATCTTCGAGAACGTGCGAAGCAGGATGACGTTCTTGTATTGGCGAATGAGGGCGAAGCCGTCCGGATAATCGCCGGCCACGGTGTATTCCGCATAAGCTTCGTCGAGCACGACGAGCACGTCAGCCGGGACTTGGGCCAGGAAGCTGGAAAGTTCATCGTGGGTCACCATCGTGCCGGTCGGATTGTTCGGGTTGCACACCCAAATGATCTTCGTCCGTTCGGTAACGCGAGCGAGCATCCCGTTCAAGTCGTGCGTCCCGTCGATCAGCGGCACTTCGATGCACACTGCGTTCTCGATCTCGGCATTGTGCTTGTACTGCGGGAACGTATGCGTCGCCATGATCGTCTCGTCCCCCGGCACGAGGTAGGCGCGGGCGATCATCAGGATAATCTCGTCGGAGCCGGCGCCGAAGATGACTTGGTTCGGCTCGACCCCGAAGCGGCGCGCCACGGCCGCAGTCAGAGCCACGGCCCCGCCGTCCGGGTACAGGCTCGTGTGGTCCAGCTCGGCGATGATCGCTTCCTTCGCTTTCGGCGAGCAGCCGAACGGGTTCTCGTTGGACGCGAGCTTGATGACTTCCTTGAGCCCGAGCTCGCGCTTCACCTCTTCGATCGGCTTGCCGGGCTGGTAGACCGGAAGATGGACGATATTTTGTTTCGGTTTCATACCCTTACAGTCACCTCATCTTGGTTTCTCTATCTCTTCCCTATTGGCGAAAGGTTTGAAGTCCTTAATGCCCTCATAGCGGAGTGAAAGGAAGCAATAAAGAACCCGTAAAGTTTACGGGCCTCCTTTGAAAAGGTGTCGTATCCTTCTAATAAGTTCAAAAAGGACACCTTTTCAAGAGAGGCTGGAGGGTCTTTATGCTTCCGGAATGAATGCTAAGAGGTAAATGATTTCAACCTGCTCGCCAATTAACCTTTTAATTGTCTCACAAATTCGCGAATTTGCAAGAGACCTTGCTCGCGAGTGGCCGTATTCTCCAAGAGCGGGATCGCTTCCTCGACCGAGCGCACGATCGCGCTGCCGACTACGACGCCGTCGCACGTCTTCGAGAACTGCTCGACCTGCTGCCGATTCTGGATCCCGAAGCCAACCGCGATCGGCAACGTAGTCGACCGCTTCACCGTCATCAGGAAATCGTCGATGCCGGAGAAAAACTCCGACCGGACACCGGTGACGCCGAGCGAGGAGACGCAGTAGACGAAGCCTTGGGCATTCGCGGCGATCTTCTCGATCCGCGCCTCGGACGTCGGTGCCACAAGCGGGATAAGATGGATGCCGTATTGGACCGCAAGCTTACGGACCGCGCCGTCTTCTTCGATCGGCAAGTCGGGAATGATCATGCCGCTAATGTCGTTCTCCTTCAGCAGCTCGAAAAATCGTTCGAGACCGAGACGAAGCACGGGATTGTAGTAAGTGAATAGGATGAACGGCAATCGGCTGCCCCGTTCCCGCGCCTGGCGGGCGGCGCCGATTACATCCAGAATCGTAATCTTGTGCCGGAGCGCCCGCTCCGACGCACGCTGAATGACCGGACCGTCGGCCAGCGGATCCGAGTAAGGCACGCCTAGCTCGACGATATCGGCGCCAGCAGCCTCCAGCTCGGCCAGGATAGCGAGCGATGTCTCCGGATCCGGATCGCCGATCGTGATGAACGGGATGAGAGCGGTGCGGTTCTGCTCGCGGAGCTCCGCGAACTTCGCATCAATGCGATTCATGCGTGGCACCTCCCAAGTAAGACATGATCGACTCGACGTCCTTGTCGCCGCGTCCGGACAAGTTGACGACAACGATCTGATCCTTGCTCATCGTAGGAGCGAGCTTGGTCACATGGGCGATCGCATGCGCACTTTCAAGCGCCGGGATGACGCCTTCGGTCCGGCTGAGCAGCTGCAGCGCCTCGAGCGCCTCCGCGTCCGTCACCGGCACATATTCGGCGCGGCCGCTGTCCTTCAAATACGAATGCTCCGGTCCGATCCCCGGATAATCGAGTCCCGCCGAAATCGAATGCGCAGGGAGCACTTGGCCGAACTCATCCTGCAGCACGTAGCTGTACGAGCCTTGGAACACCCCATGGCTGCCCTTCGTCATCGTGGCCGCGTGCTCCTCCGTGTCGACGCCGCGTCCGGCCGCTTCCACACCGATGAGGCGAACGTCCGTGTCCGGCACGAACGGATAGAACATCCCGATCGCGTTGCTGCCTCCGCCGACGCAGGCGATGACCGCATCGGGTAGACGCCCTTCCTTCTCCAAAATCTGCTTGCGCGTCTCGTCGCCGATAATGCGCTGGAAATCCCGCACCATCATCGGGTACGGATGCGGTCCGGTCGCCGAACCGAGGATGTAATACGTATCATGGACGTTGCTGACCCAGTAGCGCAGCGTCTCGTTGCAAGCGTCCTTGAGCGTGCGCGTCCCCGACAGGACCGGAATGACTTCCGCTCCTAGCAGCTTCATGCGGAACACGTTCAACTGCTGGCGCTTCGTGTCCTCCTCGCCCATGAACACTTTGCATTCGAGCCCGAGCAGCGCCGCGACGGTAGCCGAAGCTACGCCGTGTTGACCGGCTCCGGTCTCGGCGATCACTTTCGTCTTGCCCATCTTTTTGGCGAGCACGGCTTGTCCGATCGTATTGTTGATTTTATGAGCGCCCGTATGGTTAAGGTCTTCCCGCTTCAAATAAATTTTGGCGCCCCCCAGCTGAGCGGTCAGCCGCTCGGCATAATACAGGCGGGACGGGCGTCCCGTATATTCGTTTAACAAGTATTGAACCTGTTGGATATAATCCGGATCCTTGGAATAGTGCAAATACGCTTGCTCCAGCTCGTGCAGAGCGTTCATCAGCGTCTCGGGCACGTACTTGCCCCCGAACACCCCGAACCGCCCATGCTCATCGGGAACTTGATGCATGCTGTTTCACCCTTTCAACGAAAGCCGTTATTTTCGATACGTCTTTAACTCCATCCGTCTCCACACCGCTCGATACATCGACCCCGTCCGGGGCATAGCTGCCGAGCAGCTCGCCGACATTGTCGGCCTGCAGGCCGCCGGCGACGAGCAGCGGGATGTTCGCCTGCCGAGCCCATTCCAGATATGCCGGAATCCGGTCCCAAGCGAACGTCTTCCCCGAGCCCCCGCCGACCACCGGCTCGAACGTGTCGAGCAGCAGCATATCGATGCTGCCGGCATATGGCTCGAGCGTCTCCCCGAGCGGCCGATTAGAGGCCTCGCTCCCAATAGAAACGACCTTGATGACGTCGACGCCGAACGTCGCCCGCACCCAGCGGCACAGCTCGGCTGACTCGCTCCCGTGCAGTTGAACGGTGTCGAGCGGAGCCTCGCGCAGCACGGCCGCCAACTCCTCCGGCGTCGGATTCATGAAGACGCCGACCGCGCGCGGCACCACACTGCCATGCTCGCGCATAGATCGAATCAGCTCGCCTGCTTGAGCGGCGCTCACTTGCCGGCGGCTCTTCGCGAACATGAACCCGATATAGTCGATCGGCAAATGCAGAATTGATTTTAGGACTTGAACGTCCTTAAGTCCACATATTTTGACAAGCGCCCCGCGCTGAGCTGCCGTCATATCATTGGGCTCCTTGCGGATGCTTGCTCGCGCCGGCGGCTCCCATCAGGCCGTTCACCGCGGCGCCGATGTCGGGCTGGCGCATGAAGCTCTCGCCAACCAGCACGGCGTGCGCCCCGATGGACCCAAGATAGCCGATCTCCCCCGCAGCGGAAATGCCGCTCTCGCTGACGATCGTCCGGTCGGACGGAATGCGCGCGATCAGCTCCTCGGTCGTCTTCAAGTCGGTGACGAACGTCTTCAAATTCCGGTTGTTGATCCCGATCAGCGTCGCCTTCTCCTCCAGCTCCAGCACCCGATCCAGCTCCTCTTGATCGTGCACCTCGACGAGCACGTCGAGTCCGATCGAGCGGGCGGTCTTCAGGAAATCGTTCATCTCGCCGGACGTCAAGATGGCGGCGATGAGCAGAATCGCATCCGCTCCGATCAGCCGAGCCTCGTAGATCTGTAAAGCATCGATCGTGAAATCCTTCCGCAAAATCGGCACGCGCACCGCTTCCCGCACCGCGCTCAGGTAATCGTTTGAGCCTTGGAAATACTCAACATCCGTCAAGACTGAGATGCAGTCGGTTCCCGCTTCCTCATAGGCGCGGGCAATCTGGACCGGATCGAAGTCGGCGCGGATCAACCCTTTGGACGGCGATGCCTTCTTCACTTCGGCGATTAAGCCCATCGGCCGGTTGCGGCGCTCGGCCAGCGCCCGCTCGAAGCCCAGGCAGGCCGGCAGCCCGGCGATACTCTTCTCGGCGGCTGCTATGTTCAGCGAGTCATTCAACAATTCGACTTCCCGCTTCTTGGTAGCGACGATTCGATCAAGAAACATGGCTGAGCTCTCCCGTATAGTCAACTAATTGCTCCAGCTTCGCCAAGGCGCGGCCGGAGTCGATCGTAGATGCTGCTAATTGTACACCGTCCCGGAGCGTAGGGCAATGGCCGCTCACGTAGAAGCAAGCTCCCGCGTTCGCCAGAACAATGTCCCGGCAAGCTCCCTGTGCGCCTTGGAATACGGCACGAATCATCGCGGCGTTGTGCAGCGCGTCACCGCCTACCACTTCCTGAATCGGATACGTGCCGAGCCCCAGCTCTTCCGGCGTAATGTCGTACGTCAGGAGGTCGCCGTCCTTCAGCTCCGTAATTTTGGAAGGCGCGGAGATGCTGATCTCGTCGAGCCCGTCATAGCTCGCCACGACGAGGCCGCGCTTCAGCCCGAGCGAGCGCAGCACGCTGGCGATGAGCTCGGTCTTGCTCCGATCGAAGAGGCCGAGCAGCTGCCGGTCGGCGCCGGCTGGGTTCGTGAGCGGCCCGAGCAGGTTGAAGATCGTACGCACCCCGATCTCCTTGCGCGGCCCGGCCGCATATTTCATCGACTGATGGTACGTCTGGGCGAACATGAAGCAGATGCCGACCTCGTCCAGGCACCGCGCCGCCTGCTCGCTGTTGAGCTGGATCGAGACGCCTAGCGCCTCCAGCACGTCCGCGCTGCCGCTCTTGCTCGACATCGCCCGGTTGCCGTGCTTCGCCACGCGAATGCCGCCCGCCGCCGCGACGAGCGCGGCGGTCGTCGAGATGTTGAAGGTGTCGGCGCCGTCGCCGCCCGTCCCGCACGTATCGAGCAGGTTGTTCCGCTCCGTACGCACTTCGCTCGCCATCGAACGCATCGTCTCGGCGAAGCCGGTAATCTCGTCCGCGGTCTCCCCCTTCATCCGCATCGCGGTGATCAGGCTGCCGATCTGCGCCGGCGTCGCCGCGCCTCCCATAATGTCGCCCATCACCTGGCGCGCTTCCTCCCGCTCCAAGTTCCCGCCGCCTACGATACGGCCGATCGCTTGTTGAATCGTCATCGATTGAGTCATCCCCGTTTCCTCCCCATGAATAAGGTGCAGCCCCGCTCAATAATAATCCTGATTCGTCACGCCGGTCGCGACGGGCGTCTTCGGCGAGACTCCAAAGATCGCCTCCGCCATGAGGATCGACCGCAGCATGCCCATCGCCTTGTTGACGGTCTCCTGATACTCCGACTCCGGAACGGAATCCCAGACGATACCCGCCCCGGTGCCGACATACGCTTTTCCGTCCTTGAACACAATCGTCCGAATCGTGATGCACGTATCGAGATTGCCGGAGAAGCCTAGGTAGCCGATTGCTCCGGCATACGTCCCGCGCGCTTCCTCCTCCAGCTCGGCGATGATCTCCATCGCTCTCAGCTTCGGAGCCCCGGAGACCGTGCCGGCCGGCAAGCAGGAGATGAAGGCATCAAAGAAATCTTTGTCCTGGCGCAGCTGTCCGGATACGTTCGAGACGATGTGCATGACGTGCGAATAGCGCTCGATCTGCATATACGAATCGCACTTTACGGTGCCGAATTCCGCTACGCGTCCGATATCGTTGCGGCCCAGGTCGACGAGCATCAAGTGCTCGGCCCGTTCCTTCTCGTCCGCGAGCAGCTCGCGCTCCAGGGCCAGATCCTCCTCCTGCGTCTTGCCCCGCGGCCGGGTGCCGGCGATCGGTCTCGTCTCGACCCGACCCTTGTCAACCTTCACTAACGCCTCCGGCGACGTACCCACGATCACTTCATCGTCCATTTTCAAATAATACATATAAGGCGAAGGATTCATCGTCCGAAGGACGCGGTACACATGGAGCGGAGAAATGTCCGTTTCGATATGGAACCGCTGCGAGAGCACGACTTGGAATATATCGCCCGCGCGAATGTATTCCTTGGCCCGGATCACATTATCGATGTACTTTTCCTTCGTCATGTTCGAATGGATGCGGCCCATGTCAACTTCCGCGGGGATGGCATTTTGCGGAGCGGACAAAGGCGGTACCGGCTGCTGCAGCCGCTCGATGGTGGCGTCGATCTTCCGGCAAGTGGTCTCGTAAGCGGCACGGATGTCCGAGTCCGTCGCATGCTCCCGGATGTGCACATTGGCGATGACCTGAATGCGCTGCTTGAAATGGTCGAATACGATTACCTGATCGCAAAACATGAACTGCATGTCGTCCATCTGCAGATCGTCCGTCCGGTGCGCAGGGACGTTCTCGTAATACTGCAGCAAGTCGTAGCCGAAAAACCCGATCGCTCCACCAGTGAAGGGAGGCAGATCGTCCAGCGACGGGCTGGAGTAAGACCGGAGCAGTCCCTTTAGCGTCTCGAGCGGCTTGTCGTGCACCGTCTTGCGTACGCCGTCATGCTCGATCTCAAAATCCCCGTCTTTGCCGCGCACGATGAGGAACGGATCCGTCCCGAGGAACGAATATCGCGCCCACTTGGCGCCGCCCTCTACGCTCTCCAACAGAAACGCCCGCTTCTCTTGATGCAGGTGCTGGAAGACGCGGATCGGCGTCTCGGTATCGGCCATCATGTTGCGCACCACCGGGATCAGGTTGTACGTGTCGGCCAGGCGGACGACTTCTTGCACGCTAGGGGAAAACATGGGCATCGCTCCTTTTTGAGACCCCCACAAAGTGACGTATGCCTTCGGAGTGTATTCCATGGCAGAGCCTCTTTGTGGGGACCCCTGAATTAATAAACAAAAAAACCTCTACGCGTCGGTAGAGGCTCGTTCTTAGCAGATTATGTTAGAAGTAAGGGCATCCGCAATCGGTCCTATCAAGCAACTTCGTCCATCATGCCGAAACCATAAGGGTTCAACACGAAAGGAAAGCTCAACGCATCCAGGCACATGTACATGCCGGACTCGGGACTTCGATTTACAGGTCAACCTCGATTGCCTGGCGGCAATCCAAGGGGTCTCTTGCGCTCTTCTCATCTAAACTAAACTCTGCTCTACTAGGCTCTACTCGGCTCTTACTTGCTACTAACTATACACTAAGCGGAAAAAGACCGTCAACCCTTATTTCCTGTATGAGACCGCCGATTATCCTTTGGATTGAACCAAATCCGGGCGCAGCTTCTGGGCGTCGTTCAAATAAATATGGCGGATATCCGCTTGCCCTTTGTTCGTGTTAATCAGCACCATCAGCCGGATGCAGCGCGGCAGTCCGTTCGGCACGGAAATCTCGAGCGAGCACATGAGCGGCACGAGCTCCCAGCCCTGCATTTGCCGAATCGCGCGCGCCGGGAACGCAGCATCCAGATCCGCCGTCACCGTCACGAAGACGCTGGCGATATCTTCAGGACGAACCTCGTTGTGGGCTACGATCTCGTTCAGCAGCTCGATCGTGGCGTCCAAAATTTCGTTCTCGTCGTTGCGCTCAACCGTAATCGCACCCCGTATTCCCCTTACCATCATCGCTTAAGCCTCTCCCTTCATCGCTTCCAGCACGTCTCGAACCGATTGCGACGCAATCTGCTTATTGATCTCGACCTTCCCGATCTCCGTCGGGACGATGAACACCATCTGGCCTTCCCGGAACTTCTTGTCATGCATCATCACGTTCATGATGTCGTTCACATCGAGGTTCGCCGGTATCCGGACTTGCAAGCCGAGCTTGCGCAAGGCCCGCTCCGTCACGGTGAAGATCTCCGGATCGTTGCCCAAATTCACCGACAGCCTGGCCGCGCACACCATGCCGATCGCGATCGCTTCTCCGTGCAGCAGCTCGCCATAGCCGGCCACCGCCTCGAACGCGTGACCGAATGTATGGCCCAGGTTCAGCCAGGCGCGGATGCCATCTTCCCGCTCGTCATTCGATACGACATAAGCCTTCACCTTACAGCCCTCATAGAGCGCATGCTCCAGCGCCTCTGGCTCAAGCGCGAGCAACGCATCCGCATGCGCCTCGAACCACTCGACGAAACTGCGGTTCAAGATGAAGCCTTCCTTGATCAGCTCGGCAAGTCCCGCCCGCACCTCCCGTGGAGGGAGCGACTGCAGCGTCGCGATGTCGTACAGGACGAACTCCGGCTGATGAAAGGCGCCGATGATGTTCTTCGCGCGCGGATGGTTGACCGCGACCTTGCCGCCGACGCTGCTGTCGTGGGCCAGGATGGTCGTCGGCATCTGCACGAAGCGGATGCCGCGCATGTAGCTGGCGGCCGCGAAGCCGGCCAAGTCGCCGACGACGCCGCCCCCGAGCGCCACGATCGTCGAGCTGCGGTCGAGACCGGCCTCCAGGCCGGCGGACACGAGCTCTTCGAGCATCGCAAGCGACTTCGACGTCTCGCCGGACGGCACGATGCGGGTCGCGACTATATACCCGCCCTCCCGCAGTGCCCCGGCGACCCGATCAATGTAGCGAGGTCCGACCTGATCGTCGCTTACGATAAGAATCGGCGATTTCAAGCCGATGCCGTGCTGCTGGAAGTAGGCGGCCGCCTGCTCCAGCAAGCCCGCACCGATATAGATCGGATAAGATCGATCTCCCAATTCGACCTTCAGCTGCTTCATCCTAGTAGGCCCTCACTTGAGCCATGTAGTTCTCGTAGTTCGCGCGGATCTCCTCCAGGGAGTCTCCTCCGAACTTTTCCATGAAGGCGCGGGCGACTTCCCACGCCACGACGCTCTCCATGACGACTCCGGCCGCGGGCACCGCACATGTATCGGAGCGCTCTACCTGAGCGGTGAACGCTTCCTTCGTGTCGATGTCTACGCTCTGCAGCGGCTTGTACAACGTCGAGATCGGCTTCATGACGCCGCGGACGACGATCGGCATCCCGGTCGTCATCCCGCCTTCGATGCCACCGGCCCGGTTCGTGGACCGGCGGAATTCGCCGTTCTCGCTGTAGATGATCTCGTCATGCACCTTCGATCCGTTCCGATTCGCCGCTTCGAATCCGATGCCGAATTCGACACCTTTGAACGCCTGGATCGAGAGCACGGCCTGCGCGATCCGTCCGTCGATCTTGCGGTCCCATTGCACGTGGCTGCCGAGTCCGACCGGGCAGCCCTCGACGATGACTTCGACTACACCGCCCAGCGTGTCACCGTCCTTCTTCGCCTGGTCGATCGCGGCGATAATCTTCTCCTCTGCGTTCTTATCGACTACGCGGACCGGGGATTCTTCCGTCACGCGGCGCAGCTCTTCGAGCGGGAGCTCTTGACGCTCGACCTGGATGCCACCGATCGAGATGACTTGACTCGCGACCTTGATCCCGAACTGCTCCAGCAGCTGACGGGCAATCGCCCCGCACGCAACGCGGACCGTCGTCTCGCGGGCGCTCGAGCGCTCCAGGATGTTGCGCATGTCGCGCTGGTTGTACTTCAGGCCGCCGTTCAAATCGGCGTGGCCCGGACGCGGACGGTTCAGCCGGCGCTTGCCTTCGCTGCCTTCCTCGACGTCCTCGATGCTCATGACGGTCGTCCAAGCTTTCCAATCCTTGTTCTCGACCACAAGTGCGATCGGAGCTCCGGTCGTCTTCCCGTGGCGCACGCCGCCCAGGAGCTGGGCCGCATCCTTCTCGATCTGCATCCGCTTGCCGCGTCCGTATCCTTTTTGCCGGCGCTCCAGCTGTTCATTTATCGGTTCCGCCGTAAGCGGCAAATTGCTCGGCATCCCTTCCACAATCGCGGTTAGCTGCGGGCCATGGGTTTCCCCCGCCGTTAAGTATCTCATTCTAAACGTTCTCCCTTCGTTTGCCAGCCGATGTTCACAATTGCTTTAGCGCTTTGCTGTACAAGTCTTCTGCTAATTATAGTACAGGCTCCCCGGTTTGACAATAAACGTGTGCGACCCCACGCCCGCGCTTATCCGCACCAACAAAAAACGCGTCCGGCGTCCCTGAGCCCAGGGTATCGCCGTAACGCGCTTCCTGCATTGCGATCCTTCGATTATCCGTTGACCGGCTGAGAGACGATCCGATGCGGCTCCGACCATTTCGGATCGTTGACCATGCCCGCCACCTGCTGCATCGAGTCGATGCCCAAGATTTGCGCGCATTCCTGAATCGTGATCATGCCTCTCCGATACGCCATGATAACCTTTCGTTTGTCCATGCCAGACCCTCCGTCACAATCGCTTCTAGCTGCCAGTGATTGTTATTTGGTTCTAGTATGTATATAAATGGAAAGATATATACGGCCGCATCACCGTTTTCTGCGATAAAAGAACGTCTCCGCCGGCTCCAGGTCATATTGCCCCGGGGTGAAAATTTGCTCCGTGCTGCCAACAAAGAGAATCCCGCCGGGTTTTAGCGCGCGGCTGAATTTCAGGTACAGCTGGTGCTTCGCCTCTTCCGTAAAGTAGATCATTACGTTGCGGCAGATGATCAGGTCGAACGAGACGTCGAACGGGTCGTGCAGCAAATTTTGCTTCCGGTACTGCACCGATCGCTTCAGCGAGTCGCTGATGCGCATCAAATGGTCTTGGTGCGTGAAATATTTGCGTATGTACTTATCCGGCACATCCCGAACGGAACGGTCCATGTAGACGCCCTGCTGCGCCTTCTCCAACGCGCCTTCGTCGAGATCGGTCGCCAGGATGCTTGCTTGCGTCAGCCATCCGTTCTCCGCCAAGATCATGGCGAGCGTGTAAGGCTCTTCCCCGGTGCTGCAGGCGGCGCTCCAGCACTTGATCCGGGACGACTCGCGCGCGAGCTCGGGTAAAAACTTCGCCTCCAGCACTTCCCACCGGTTCGGATTGCGCCAAAACTCGGACACGTTAATCGTCATCCGGTCCAGGAACTCGTAATAGAGCTCCCGATCCTTCATCATGCCGTCGAAAAACGCCGTGAACGAGGCGAATCCTCGTTTTGAATACAGTGTCGTCAACCGGCGCTTCATCTGGGCTTCCTTGTACTGGGCCAGGTCGATGGCCGAATGCTGCTTCACTTTGCGTATAAATGCGGCGAAATCCTGGTCTTCCTGCTCCAAAACGGATCACTCTCCTGATGTAAAAACCCGCATTGCGATACGGCAGCCTCATCGGCAAAATCTTTTTGCTTTGCGGGGGCCCGACAATGCGGTACATACATATTCAATACGGGAGAGGGAATTCCTGCTTGGGCCTAACAAACCAAAACCGCCCGGGAACCCGGACGGCTATGAGGCACCACATATTCAAATCCACTTCTGGATCACTTTCGTGTATGTAAGCAGCTCCTCGGGGCGGAAGAACAAATTGATCTCGCGCGTGGCGTTCTCCGGAGAATCGGAGCCGTGGATGATGTTCCGGTTCGTATGGATGGCGAAGTCGCCGCGAATCGTGCCGGGGACCGCCTCCAGCGTATTCGTCTTCCCCATCATGATCCGGGACAATGCGATCACTTGATCGCCTTCCCATACCATGGCGAAGACGGGACCGGACGTGATGAACTGCATCAGATCCTCATAGTACGGCCGGCCTACATGCTCGGCATAATGCTTCTCGGCGAGTTCCTTCGACACTTGCATCAGCTTGCAGCCGACGAGCTGGAAGCCTCTGCGTTCGAACCGGCTCACGACTTCCCCGATCAGACCGCGCTCGACGCCGTCCGGCTTGATCATCAAAAACGTTCTTTCCATTGTTCATGCCCTCCTCGGATGGTTGAGATTCGATGGATGCCCCTAATGGGCGGTGTATCTTCCATTGTAGGCGGTTCCGCCGCTTCGCATACTCGCCCGGAGGCTTAATACGAGCGGTCACCAATGAAATGGGCGATGTCGATCAGGTCGCGCTTGGCCCGAATGTTCGGCAGCCGGTCAAGCGCCCGGATCGCTTTGTCAATGTAACGGGCCGAAATCGCGTCGGCCACCTCGATCCCGCGGCTCCCGCGGATTAAGGCGAGGAACGGCTCTACGTTCGTCTGCCCGTCCGCCTCTTGAATCCGCGCAATCTCCGCCAGGATGTCGTCGCGAAGCCCGGGCTCCTGCAAGGCGAGCAGCACCGGCAACGTAATGTTGCCTTGCTTGATATCGCTGCCGGGCGGCTTGCCCAGCTGCTTCTCCGTCCCGGTCAAGTCCAGGATGTCGTCGCGAATCTGGAAGGCCATGCCGACGTTGTAGCCGAACTTGTATAAAAGCTGGCTCACTTCGTCCGCGGCCTCCGAGGCGATCGCCCCGAGCTGGCAGCTGATGGCGATGAGCAGCGCCGTCTTGCGCCGGATGCGCAGCAGATAGGTCCGGATCGTCTGGTTCGATTCGAAGAACCAGCGAATCTGCTCCATCTCGCCGATCGACATCTCGACGATCGCCTTGGAGAGGATCTGATGGATCCGCGGATTCGGCAATTGCGTCACGACGGTCAGCGCTTTGGCGAATATATAGTCCCCAGTGTACATCGCGATCCGATTGTCCCATTTGGAACGAACCGTAAGCTGCCCCCGTCGCGTATTCGCATCGTCGATCACGTCGTCGTGCACGAGCGAAGCCATGTGGATGAGCTCCAGGGGGACTGCGATTTTTTTCGCCCGCTCCAGATCGTACTGGCCGAACTGATTGGACAGCAGGACGAACACCGGACGAATCCGCTTGCCGCCGGCTTTCAGCAAATGCAGGGACGTTTCTCTTAGTAAAGGCTGGTCCGAGTAAATGCTGTCCTCAAGCTCCCGCTCGATCTGCGCGATCTCTTTTTTCATGCGGGCGTAAATATCCATTAGTTTCATTCGTTCACCTGACTCTGGTTTTATCAGTCCAAAATTGCAGCGGCACGTCCTTCTGCAAGTAGCCGAGCTCATGGGCGTACCGGAAGTACAAGCTCAGCCCTTGCTGCTGGATGTCGCCAAAATCGTGGTTCAAATGCTGAAAATAATGGCGCCAATATTCCGCTTCCCCGCCTACGACGGCTTGGGCGCTGGCGATGATCGAAGCCGGATTGGCCGCCCCGATCCGTTTGCTCTCCATAAACGCCTCATGGATCTCAGCGATCGTCCCGGGAAATCGCTGAATCGTCTCCTTGCGAACCGCCCACACCGCAAACGTCATCCCGTAGTCGGTCAAGTCGCGCCATTCGCGCCCCAGGTCGGTGACCATGTAGCCATGATCGGTCCAGCTCGCGCGGATCGCGTCGTCGCCTATGAGCAGGGCGGCATCCATATGTTCCATCATATCCGTTAAGGAAGGGGGCGCATACTCGTAGTGCGGGGCAATTCCGTAAAACTTGTGCAAGATGATCTTCAGCAAATTCACCGATGTCGCGGATGTCGTCGGCAGCGCGATGTGCGCACCGTCCAGCTCCCGAAGCGGCGCCCGGTGGAACAGCAGGATGGAATTCACGTCCCGGTTCGCGCTGACGGACAAATTCGGATACAGCTCATATTGCTCGAACGACTCTCCGTACGCGAACGAAGAAATCGCCCCCATGTCGATGGCACCCTCGCGCATCGCCTTGTTCAAACCGCTCGGCACCGTCTCGATCCATTCCAATCGGCCTTCGAACCGGTCATGGGGAAAATGATGGTAGATGGGCCATACGTTCGTATAGTTGATTTTTCCGATGCGGATACGTCTTGTCATTGGTGTCACTCCTCCCCCCATCGGCGGTACAAATGATGTTCGATCTCCATGCTGTCCAGCAGCTTGCCTACCATAAAATCAACGAGCTCGTCCATCGATCTCGGCTTCTGATAAAACGCCGGCATAGCCGGGATGATGCGTACGCCCATCCGGGCCAGCTTCAGCATGTTCTCCAGATGGATCGCGTGCAGGGGCGTCTCGCGCGGGACGACGAGGAGCCTCCGTCCCTCCTTGAGCGTCACGTCTGCGGCGCGCTCGAGCAGGTTGTCCGACGCACCGTTCGCGATGCCGGACAGCGTCCCCATGCTGCAGGGTACGATGACCATGCCGGCCGTCAGGAACGAACCGCTCGCCACGCTGGCCCCGATATCCTGATTCGGGTAGTAGCGCACCCTTCCGTCGAACTTTTCCTGCAGCGTCTCCTGCCTGCGCGCCGCGTTCCACCCGAGCTCCTCGTGCAGCACCCTCCACCCGGCGTCGGTAATGACTGCATGGACCGGGATGCCGGAGTCGAGCAGCACTTCGATCAACCGGGTGCCGTAGACCGCTCCGCTCGCACCGGTTATGCCCACGATCCAGGGTTTGACCTTGCCTCCGCTTACCATACGTAATGCACCGCCAGGTCGATGCAGGTGAACGTGAAGATGACGATGCTCAGCACCCCGTTCATTGTGAAGAACGCGGTGTTCAGCTTGCTCAGATTGGACGGTTTCACGATCAGATGCTCATAGATCAGCAGCCCGTAGGAAATGATAACCCCGACGAAGTATAGCCAGCTCAGTTCGTTCACGAGCAGGAACAGGCACAGGAACCCGACCGCCGTCAGGAAATGGAACCCTTTGGCCATCCAGAGCGCCCTAGCCACACCGAAGCGCTGCGGAATCGAGTGCAGCCCGGCCTGCCGGTCGAAGTCGACATCCTGGCAAGCGTAGATGACGTCGAAGCCGGCCGTCCACAGCGCGACACTCACATACAGCAGCAGCGCGTAGCCGTCGATGCGGCCGGTTACGGCCACCCATCCGCCTAAAGGCGCCAGAGCTATCGTCAACCCCAGGATGAGATGGCAGGCCCACGTGAAGCGTTTCGTGTAAGAATAGAAGACGAGCATAAAAACGGCCAATGGAAGCAGCTGAATGGCCAGCGTGCTCAAATTGGCGGTCGCAACGAATAAAACGATGAAGGACACGATCACGAACAGGATGACTTCCTTGGAAGATAACAGCCCCGCGGGAATCGCTCTTCTCGCCGTCCGGGGATTATTCTTGTCGAACGTCTTGTCGATGATCCGGTTCAACCCCATAGCCGCGCTTCGCGCGCCAACCATCGCCAGGATGATCCACCCGATCTGCGCCCAGGACGGCAAATGGCCGTGACCGATCACCGCTCCGAGCATGGCGCCCATAAAGGCGAACGGAAGCGCAAACACCGTATGCTCGAATTTGATCATCTCTAGAAACGTAACCAGCTTATTGCTTCTCATGCCTCTCTCCCCGTTTCTCCTTGATCCCGATATGCAGCGCCGCCACTCCGAAGAACAGCGGATTCACGCTCACGTCCCGAAGCCCGATCTCACGAAAAATACCCGCCAGCTGCTTATGGTCGGGAAAATGAATGAGCGACTCCGGGAGCCACTTGTATTGTTCGTAACGTTTGGCGACCAGCTTGCCGATGAGCGGCAATATCCGCTGGAAGTAGAAGTAATAGAGCGACTTGAACGGCTGCCACGTCGGTTTCGATAGCTCGAGCGACACGACCAGGCCGCCCGGCTTCACGACGCGCTGCATCTCCTTCAGCACCTGCACGAGATCGGGCACATTGCGCAGCGCGAAGCCGATCGTCGCGTAGTCGAACGTGTCGTCCTCGAACGGGAGCTCCATCGCGTTCCCCTGCACGAGCCGGATCTGCTTGTCCATCCCGAGCTTCTCCAGCTTGTGCTGCCCGTACTCGAGCATGTTGCGGCTGAAGTCGAGGCCGGTAATCGCCCCGGTCCCGCTCGCCTCCGCGAGACTGATCGTCCAATCCGCCGTCCCGCAGCAGACGTCCAGCGCTGTGGAGCCGGGCTGAACGTCCATCTTCCTCATCGTGAACTTCCGCCATGCCTTATGGCGCCGGAAGCTCAGGATATCGTTCATCAGATCGTACTTCGGCGCGATGTTCTCGAAGACCGAGTGTACGAACTGTTCCTTCGACGTTTTCATCTCCACCCGCTCCTCACCCTTCCTCTAGCGCCTTGGGCGCCGTCAAGTACCGGGTAAACGGCTCGCCGATCCGGTATAAATCCTGCATCAGCTTGTCCGAATCCAGTTGGCGGATTTTCTCGGACACGTGCTTGAACTGCGATTCCAGCATCTGGAGCAAAAGAACCTTCACATTGTACTTGAGCAAGAGCGGCCGCCACTTCGACTGGTCCGCCTCGTCCTGCTGCTGCAGCTGGCGTTTCTCTTCCTTCGTCCCGGACTGCATGATGTGCCAGAACGCCCAACTAAGCCGGAACCCGCTGCCGGACTCCAGCTTTTTGATCTCTTCCAGGATGAATTCGCACGACGCAAAGCTGCTGAGCAAATCCGGCCAGTTGTGGTGCACCACGCCGTCCATCTGCTTGGAGAACGAAGCGTACAGCTGCGACCGGATCGTCACGGATTGATGCAAGTATTCCTCGGCCGTCAGCTTCAATTGCCGCATCTTGGCATACAAATTCATCTTCAGCCGGTTCACCTCGCAGATCGCGGAGGACAGCTGCCGGATCATCTCGACCTGTCCGGCCTGGGACAGCAGATGGTAGAACCGGCTGCTGAAATAGTCGCCGGCCAGCACCTTGAGCTGCCGGGCCCGGGCTTCCTTCTTCTCCTTGCGGTCGTTCGTCACTGGAATCAGCTCGTGCGTGTCCAGCCCCAGCTGGGCCAGCGACGTCACGAGCGCGAACAGCTCGCTCTCCCGGATGAACGAGGAGCTCTTGTTCAGCATCGTATACAACAGTTCCGTCCGCATGTTCGGAAACGCGGGCAGCTCCGTATTGGCCTGGATCATGTCGTACTGGGTATATTTTTTAGCCGTATCCTCGATTGAGTAAGTGTCCATGCCTGCCTCCGTACCACGACCGTTGTCTTTTCACGCCATTTCGATATTATATCACAATCGCAAGGCCGACGCACATTCTATTGTACGCCTTCACTTCGTACGCCGGTCAAGCCATGTTGGAGTAAAAGTAAGACGAAAATGTGAACTTACATACTGTTCCGCGTTCGTCGTCCCGTTCGCTCCTGAAGCGGCCCCCGCTTTTTTCAAATCTTCCCTTCTCGCCTCCATCGCCACGAGCAGCTGCTGCGAGCCGCCGCCCCCGCTTGGCTGCTCCATGATGCGCACGAGCAGCTGATTCACGTTCCGGGTGCCGTTCAGGCTCAGTTTGGATAACGTATAGAGATCGCGGTAGATGAAATCCGGATCAGCCTGGCCGTGCTTCGCCTTCAGATCGATGGACAAAATCGAATCGCTCCACTCCACGTGGCCGATATCCATGAAGAGCGGCTGGCGGACAAGCAGATCGACCAAATTGCGATCCGTGAGCGTACGGGTCGCCTCGGTCTGGAACACCGCTTCCTCCTTCCCTTGCTGTCGGGACGCCGACTCGAGCTGCGGCAGCCATGATAAGCCGAACGCGATCCCGATCGACACGATCGCTACGACGAGCAAACTGGTCATCCCTCGCATTGGGGCACCCACCTCCGGAAAATAGGCCAACCATCTCCTCTTATCATTGTACAAATAAAAAAAGCAGGCTATGCCTGCTGCCCGCTTTTTTACTTTATTCATCCGTATTGATCGTGCCGTGCCGCGTCATGATTAGCGCCTTGCCTCTCACCTTGACTGCGGAAGTATGCTCCGTGAACTGGGCGATCATCACTTCGCCCTTGTCCAGCTTCTCGGTATGATGAAACCGGGTATCGTGTCCGCGAGTGAGCCCGATGACATGCACGCCGTTCTCCTTCGCCTTGATTACGAAATAATCGCCTTGCGTATCCATTGCGACACCTGCCTATTGCGAATAATGGGTTAGGTTCATCATGTCGCAAATCGGCGGCAATGTCAACTGAATGTCCGCAGAACAATAACGGCGTTGTGGCCGCCGAAGCCGAACGAATTCGAGATGCCTACGGCTAGAGGAATGCGTCGCGCCTCTTGCGGGACATAGTCAAGGTCGCAGTCCGGATCCGGGTTCGCCAGATTGAGGGTCGGAGGTATGACACCTTCTTGCAGGCTCTTCGCCAAGACGATCGCCTCTACGCCGCCCGCCGCGCCCAGCATGTGGCCGAGCATCGATTTGTTGGCCGTGACGGGCACGCGATATGCATCCGAACCGAACACCTGTTTGATCGCGATCGTTTCCGATTTGTCGCCGAGCTCCGTGCTGGTCGCGTGGGCACTGATGACGTCCACATCGCCCGGCGCGACGTTCGCCTCCCGCAGCGCCGCTCGCATCGCTTGGGCGGCTCCCCGTCCTTCCGGGTGAGTCGCGACCACATGATACGCATCCGAGCTGGCCCCGTAGCCGATGACTTCGGCATAGATGGTGGCCCCTCTCGCCAGGGCATGCGACAGCGATTCCAGGACGAGGATGCCCGCCCCCTCGGCCATGACAAAGCCGTCCCGTCCCGCGTCGAACGGACGGCTCGCCGCCGCCGGATCGTCGTTGCGGGCCGATAACGCCGTCGCGTTGGAGAAGCTGGCGAGCGACAGTTCATTGACGGCGGCTTCCGCGCCGCCGGCGAGCATCACATCCGCGATCCCATACCGGATCAAGCGGAACGCCTCGCCGATCGCGGTGTTCCCGATCGAGCAGGCGGTGACGGGGGACAGGCTCGGGCCGTATGCCCCGAATCGAATGCTGATCATGGCTGCGGCCATGTTCGAGATCATCATGGGGACGAGCAGGGGGCTGACCCGGTCCGGACCGCGATCCCTGAGCACGGCGTCCTGCTCCAGCAGTGTGTCAAGCCCCCCGATGCCGGAGCCGACGTATACCCCGAAGCGCTCCTTGTCCAGCTGTTCGAGCGACAAGCCCGAGTCCGATACCGCATCCTCCGCAGCGGCGACGGCGTATTGGCAGAACCGGTCCATCCGGCGCGCTTCCTTGCGTCCGAACCGGGCGTCGGCGTCGAACTCGCGGACGAGGCCGGCAATGCGGGTTTTGTGCGTGCTTGTATCGAACGTGTCAATATGGGAGATGCCCGATTGGCCTTGCACGATCCGACTCCACAAAGTATTCACATCATTCCCTAATGGGGTGACGGCTCCCATACCGGTAATCACTACGCGCTCCATTCGAACTCCTCCTCGTATAGTTGCCTCGCTTGATTACCTTCATCTTGCCACGCACAATATCCTATTACAAGTTGTCAATTATACTAGTATAATAAGTAATAGGATACGCCCGGAAAGGAAGAATGATGGATGCAAAATCAAACCCGACTACAAGCCTTATCCGCCTTTCTGAAAGCGCAAAGAGCCCATGTGACCCCACAGTCCGTCGGAATGCCGGCCGGCATCCGCAGAAGAACGCCCGGCTTGAGAAGGGAAGAAGTCGCTCAACTCGCCGGGGTCAGCACGACCTGGTACACTTGGCTGGAGCAAGGACGGGACATCAAGGTTTCGGCACCGGTCTTGGAGAGTATCGCCTCCGCCTTGCAGCTTACGGTAGACGAGCGCAAGTATTTGTTCGCTCTGGCGCTAGATACCGGCATGGGCGTGACCTCCCATAGGGAAGAAACACCGCAGATCAGCCTCTCGCTGCAAAAAATTTTGCAGGAGCTTAAGATTTGTCCGACGATTATTTCCGACCGGCGCTGCAACATCGTCGCTTGGAATGAAGCGGCCTCGCACGTGTTTCTGGACTTCGAGCGGATCCCGCCCGAAGAACGCAATTTGATCCGTCTGCTGTTCTCTCGCAAGGAGCTCCGCCGGCTGGCGGTTAATTGGGAGCACTTCGTCAGCGGCTTTCTCGCAATCTTCCGCGCCTATTACGGCCAATACGTGGAGGATGACTGGTATGACCGTTTTCTGAAGGAAATGAGCGGGGTACATCCGGATTTCGATCGGCTCTGGGCCGAGTCCGAGGTGAGCTCCGCCCCGGAGGTGCTGCTGCATTTCCGGCATTCCAAAGCGGGTCCGATGCAGTTTCATCTGACGTCCCTGCAAGTTCAAGGTGCGGCCGAGCTGCGATGCAGCATCTATACGCCGGCCCCGGACACGACGACGGAGGCGAAGCTGAGCAAGCTTATGGCCGGCAGCACCTAACGAAAAAGCACTTTCCAATGATCATTGATCAACGGAAAGTGCTTTTTGAGCTGAAAACGGAATCGGAGTAACACGATTCGAACGTGCGACCTCACCCACCCCAAGGGTGCGCGCTACCAGGCTAGGACGTATGAAAGTATGAAATAGTTCTGTCCTTCTTCCTTTATAATAGGAAAAGAGCCCCGTTAGGAGCTCTGTTTCTGAACCTTAATTAGATTGGATACCGTATCGATAAATTCGTCGTACGCACCATCGTTATGAACAGATAATTGCTGGACCAGTTTGGATATTTGCTCAGGTGTAGCGTGATCGATCCATTGCCTGAATTTCATGCATCCTCCTAGATTGGAGGGCAAAGCCGTTTACATTCATGATGTATCGGTTATAATTGTATGTATTGGGGCGTTGCCCTCTGAGTGGATTCCTCTTCCAACCGGCCAAGGTTATTGGGAAGAGACATTGATCGTCTTCTTATGAAGGCGATTTTTTATTTCACAAGATTGAGGTAGCGTGGAGTCTTTTTTCGTACTTCTGTTATTTCACCGGTCTTGTTGTCTTTTAGGTATTTCTTCCGTCCCTCGCCTTCTAGCAACGTATAACCGTAGATTCCTTTCTCCTCCATGAATTCTTCCATAATTCCTTTTTGTCCTTGTGATCGGCGAATGTCGCTAAAGATCGATAAGTTAATAACATTGAACGTTCTCAAGTCAGGGTTCATGAAATCCCAGAGAAGCCTTTCGAGACGATCCCCGATCTTAATATCTCGTCCAATTTTGTCCAATTCCTTGCGAACAAAGAGGTAATCTTTGATTCCGTAACGCTTTCCATCATACGTTTTCTCGATCGGAAAAATGTTCTCCAATTCATCCGGTGAAAGTGTGGACATAGCCGCTTTGACGAATTCCATTTGGTTTAACTTTTTTATCAACTGTTCGGAGTCCTGTTTCTTATCTTCGTGCAGGTTCATCATCTTTACACCGTAAAGAACAATTTGTTTTCGGTCGGAAAGCTTTGCTGTTTGGATTGTTTGATCAGAATCTATGACCCGCTTGAGCACCTTAGCAAACGCCTCTAAGTACATCATGAACATATCCGGTCGTTGCTTATTAGACTTTTCGACAATCGACAAACTTGTGTTAGATTTCATTTTATTTCGCATCCCCATACTCCTTATCAATGTTCGCCTTAATGCCCAATCTAGTTAAATTTTCATGGATGAATAACCTTCCTCGTTGAGTCCATTGTGTATTCATTACTATATCCGGTGTTCCATCCTTGTGTTTGATCGGGAAAGAATACGATTGCGTATAACCCTTGTCCGCATATTTCGCATAAAGAACCCATTGTTTGTTAACTTGATACTGGATGCCAAGATCTTTAAGGATCTTGTTTAGTTCGGCCCCGGATAGTCCGTAGTCCTTGGCTATTTGAGTGGTTGTTACAAGACCTTTTGATTGCAGAATGATATCTACGTATTTTGCTTTGTCCTCGTACTGTAACGCTTTTTTCTCAGCTTCTATTCTCCGGTCACGCTCTTCCTTCATGGCGGTAGCCAATTTGATCAGAGTATCTGGGTTTGTGAGCACTTCTTCTATTTTATCGGATGTTAGATACGCCCCATGTTTTTGAACTGATGGTATCATTTCCTCGTACAACCAGTCTTGGAAAGGCGCTGCTTTTGGCATTTCAGACTTTCCTAAGACACGGTTGAGTGCCAAATTTGTAATAAATGTTTCCCCCGTGTTGTTCAATTTCGTTTTCGCCGTATTAGCGAAATCGGAATTTTTGACTTTAAATACCTGCTCAGGTTTGCATAATTTAACGACATTCTCAGAACGTTCATAACCCAATATCGAACTAACATCTTTGACACGAATTAAGAAATCGCCTTTGAATTGGAACATTACATCATTTTTGAAAAGAATCACTACTTCATGTTCTCCCTCAAACAACATCAATTGATTATCCATTCGCCTTTCCTCCTTGTTATCCCTCGTTTTTGTTGTTACAATACAACATAATGGTTTACGATGCTTCGGAAATCAGATCATCGATGCGATCAAGCTTGTACAAATTTTTTAGTTTTTGAGCCACATCGATTGTAAGTCTTGCCTTTCCAGATTCAATCTTGTAGTAAAATTGTTGAGACATACCTAGCGCGTCTGCGACTTCCTTTTGAGAAAAGAAGTTTATTTTACGCAGATATTCTAGCCTACTCTTAGGTGCAGCCATGTTTTCACCCCCTTACGTTTACAATATACACCGTTTCGGAGTCACACGTCAATATATTGGAGTGATAATTTTGTCTATTTTTTCTGAACGACTAAAATGGATTAGAGAAAAAAATAATGTATCTCAAAAGGATGTAGCAAAAGCTTTGGGCATTTCTCAACAAGGATATTCAAAAATTGAACTAGGCCAAAGGGAACCGAATCTGGAAACATTACATCAAATCAGACGGGTTTTTGACGAGTCCCTTGATTTTCTGATTGGATTCTTCATTGAGGATAACCATGCTGATGATTTATACGAGATGTATCACGAAATTCGAGTTGAGCGAGAAGACATTGAAGATAGAATTCTATCAATCGAGGAATACTTATCAGATTCCAAAGGAAACACAGAAAGTACACTTAAAATATTGATGGAAAATAGGGACATTCTTAGAAAAACAAAGGTAAAAGAGGAATTGGCCTTAGAAAATTATGTGGAGTACCTAAAGACAATACCGGGTGTTCCTGATCAGTATCATACAAAGGAATATTGGGTGAACTCGTTCAAGGAAAAAGTTGATAAGCGAAATAAGTTCAGTAATGAATTTTATGAAAAAATCGATAGTCTTGGAACTGAATGACAATTATTAAGTAAAAGGACCCCTATGCGGGGTCCTTCATCATTTCCACTCTCGGACCACAATTAAATCCCTACCCTCCACCTCGAACCCAGCTCGAACGGTTTCGGGGTTTTGTTTTGTGATCACCAAGAACTGAGGAGCGATAATCGATTTAGCCCACTTCTGATAAGCGGCGTTCTTGTAATACCCGTACATGAAATACAGATTGTAGATTTCCCATTTCCTCGGCCAAGGGTTCTTCCCTGGCGGATACGATCGCTGCACCTCGCAAGCGTACAGAATCCCCTTGTAATCGAACATACAGTCTGGTCGCCACTCATACTTTTGCCCGAGATGCTCGAACGGTTCTCGCGGCTCATACATCCACCGCACCGGCTTGAGCGAAAAGTACAGGTTAATCACGGCAAGCGCATGAGAGAGGTTAGTCAATCGAACTGGAGACACCCCGCAAATCATGCGTCCCTTTCGCGTGAGCCGCCATACCTTCTCGCGTTCGTGGTATCGCCCCTCTATGATTCGTTCCCGTTCCAAGTCCCGGAGGATGGCCGATGCCTTTTTCTGCGGGTGCAAACTGGCGTTCAACGTGGCGAGTTGCTTGGTGGTCGCTGCCGGTACGTGGCACAACGCCGTCAAGATAGCCCCTCGATGATCGGGAGTGTCCACCATATAACACCTCTGTCTTGAGCGGAGCAAGAAGCTTCTCCCACTCCTCGTCACTTTCGCTGATAAACGGGACTTGTAGCAAGTGATACGTTTCGGCCTTGTAGATGCACCGTCCCGGCGTGGCGATGTTGATTTTCTCCGCCCCTTGTGCGTTGATAATCACGTCACTTTCCTTGTACGTGTTCGTGCGGAAGGCAAGCGCCGTCTCCACATTCGCTTTGACCTGACCGTTCACAATGTCCGCCGTCGGCTTCTGGGTGCAGTAGATCAAGATAACCTTTGTTTCACGCCCCTTTTGCGCGAGGCGGGCCACCGCTTCCTCGCAAAATTCCGCGTACCCCTTCGCCTTCCGGCTGCTCTTGTTCATCTTCGGGCTGATCTGCGCGGCTTCGTCAATAACCACGACATACGGTTTAAAGGCTTTGATGTTCGCTCGGTTCCGGGTACTCATGATGAAGTGCTCTCGGCGCTCCAATTCGGTCACAGCCGCAAAGAGCATATCAGCGGTATCCTCCAGCGTCTTGGCAATCTCCACGCCTGGGGCGGATTCAAACGGGAAGAAACTGAACCCCTTGAGATCCGCAATCCGAATAATCGCGCCCATCTGAACGAGTTGATACAGCACCCAACGCAGCCATACCGTCTTCCCACCCCCGGCAGCTCCACCGACAAGTAAATGCATGAGGCGATGGTAAATAGGCTTCATGAGCCGGTTGTAGCCGATAAGAAGCATGTCGTTCTTTAAGTGCGCGGGATCGTACTGGATACGCGCGGGCCAATCCTTTTCCACTACGCGGATGATGACCGCGCCTCCCCGGTCAATCACTTCAACGGGCGCTCCTGCGGCTGCGGAGATCACGTCTGCCCGCTTTTCGATGTCATGGCAGGATAGACCAAGCGGGAGCCGGAACGCGTATTCTGAGCCACACAGGACCGTCCTGGAGTCGATGAATCGAACACCTTCGGCAAAAGTGGTTAACGCTTTATAAAGTTGGTCCGATAACGACAACAAAACCACCTCCTATAAAGAATAGGATTCGTGAAAAATAATGCTGATAAAGTCAAGAATGACGCGAAGAACATGCAATGACTCGATCACAGCACGTTCGGCTCGGACTTTCACAGGTTGTTCACCCGCCTAACTGACCAGTGGTCGCCAACGTGTACAGCCCCGGACAAAACCGAATAAGCCCACTAATGAGGACGTGATAACCGCCGTAATACACCCATTTGACGGCCCATGCTCCTGCGAGTACAACGTCAATCGCCAGCATATTATCAATGAGCCAAGGTGCTGCCATGTTAAATAACGATGGACTTGGATCGTGAGCCGGAATCGGTTGTTCCGAATCAAAGTCAAACTTATACCGATACGCTGCTTTCATTTTGGGCCTCCTTTTGGTCGCCATACGATCGGGGCGACAACCGGGATTTCCTTCACTTCTACAACCTTCTGCGTGCGGATGTTTAACGCCATTCTCAGCCCTACACGAATTAGCTCGGACTTGCTGTTCCCGTCCAAATCCTTGGTTGCATCGTACAAATCGTCATCGATTCCCTTGCGTAGCCTCGCCCCTACAAATCTTGGGTTTGCCAATCGTTTCACCACCTCTAAACGTGTTGTAATCCTATGTTTATTGGGGTGGCTTGTTGATTTATGCCTGTACTTACAGGATTATTTTCATGAATGTGCAGGATTTTGTAAGAGGATGGCGAATATATATGTAGAGGTGAAAAGCAGATGATTCGCAGCAACCTACGCGACATTTTGACCGAACGAGGATTAAAGCAAAAGTACATTGCAGAAAAAACTGGATTGAACCGCAACACGATAAGCGATATTGTGAACGGGAAGAAACCCGAGATTGAAAGTGCCTTGAAGATCGCAGCAGTCTTGGAAATGCATGTGGAAGAAATTTGGAGTGTGGAGGAGGAACAAGGATGAAGCTAATCTTTTTAGATATCGATGGAGTTATGAACCATCGAGATTACATGGTACGTAGTCGCTTGCACCACATGCAGGAGTTCTGCCCCGTTGCTGTGCGCAATCTCCGGGAGATCGTGAAACGTACGGGTGCAAAGATTGTTTTATCGTCAACTTGGCGGAAGTTTAAGGACATTTATCACGTTATGACGTGTTATGACCTTGATCAGTACGTGATTGGTAAAACGCCCGTTATTGAGGACGTCATTCGAGGCATCGAAATCAAACAGTTTATGGACGAATTAAACAAACCGATTGAATCGTATGTAATACTTGATGATGATGACGATATGGGTGATTTGCTCCCTCACCTTGTCCATTGCAAGGATTACAGTGGTTTAACAGACGAGAGACGGGAAGAAGCGATTGCGTTGCTCAACCGCGAACAGGTTTTGCCGCAGGCCTTCGAGACGACCGAAATACTTAGCGCAGCGGTAGCCGTAGAGGATTTTGGTTTTAATATAGACAGTGAGATTGATAAGATGTTTAAGAAGGAGTAAAGAGGATGAAACAAGCACTCACATCATGCGATCTAATGGGAATGCCGCATGGAACTAAGGTGATTGTCACTTCACATTCACACAAGCCGGTCATCGGAATTATCAACCAAAAAGAATCTTGGATCGGCGGTTTCGACGGAGATATAGACAATTACCTTTGGAAGTTTAAAGATCTAGACAACCCTCGCTATACAATCCAAGTGTATCGGTGCAAACAGAATATCGAGAGGAAATCATATCAGTACCAGACACTCGAACAGATGATGAATGAGATTGGCATTTAGGTTTTAAGGCTTCGAATCGACCGCATCACCCAGTGAAACGGGGGCCGAATCCCCGGTTTTGATATTAAAGGTACGATAGATGAACTATTTAAGAAGGAGTGATGAAGGATGGAAGATAGAGGTACGTTGATATATCGATGTCGAAACTGCGGGGATAAATTTGGACCCGTAAGCTACCCAGATGCTACAACTATAGCTATTGAATCGGCAAGAGACGAAAAAAATTTGTTATCGATTCACCATTGTAAAAATGGCTATATAGGTATTGCCGATTTAATAGCCATTGAACCTACGGACAAAGCAAAACACAAACATTTGGCAAGATTATCTTAAAATTGTTAAGAAGGAGGATACACATGGGAAGAATTGAGCAGATCAAGGAAAAGATCGAGTTTGTCGATAAATACCGCGACCGCATTGAACCTTATGAATATGTTGAAGACATGACCGAACTACTCTCTCTTCTACAGATCGTAGAAGAATCCTTATACAAATACTCCGATATGATTGTATTGGATAGCGAAGAACGTCCGCACGATGTCGGAATGGTTGCAAGGGCAGCCCTAGAACAGATACGCCAATGACCTACCAACACTACCCCAAGCAATTCGACTCGTTTGAGGAGGCGTTAGCCTACCTGAAAAGCACCGGCAAGCTCCAACGGTTCGGGGTCGAAGGGGATTCACACGTATACAACTTTCACGCGAATACGGGGAAGTATTATCACATGCTCATTTCAAATTCGGGCCTCATCCGGTATGTCGAAATGAGCCCCATGCAATATGCCTATTGGCGAGAACAAGGGTTTTAATATATCTAAAAGGAGCATCTAAGTGGGAACTATACGATTATTATTAGCTATTGCAGTTGTCATTGGACATACGTCTTCGGTGTTCGGCCTCACCTCGGTGGGAGGGATTATTGCGGTTCAATCCTTTTTTATGATATCCGGGTTCTATATGGCCCTGATCTTGAACGAAAAGTATAAAGGACCGGGGTCCTATAAACTCTTCATCTCGAACCGGTTCCTGAAGATATTTCCGGCCTATTGGGTGGTAATCGCGCTAATTGTTCTGATTTCGGTGATTAAGTATTCGATCAATAAAGATCCGTTCACCCTGTATTATTACGAGTTTGCAGACTTCTTGCATCCGCTCTCCTGGATATACCTAGTGCTCACAAACATTGTAATTTTCGGTCAAGATTTGGTCATGTTTATGGAGTTTAAACCATCCGGTATGCTCGATCTAACGGCATGGTTTCAATTCAGTAAACCACCTGTACATATTTTTTTGTTAGTGCCGCAGGCGTGGTCATTGGCGATCGAATTGATGTTTTATTTAATTGCACCTTTATTTGTTCGCCGCAGCGCGAAAACATTAACGGTCATACTACTCTCTAGTCTCGCCCTTCGGTTTTACATATACGCCACAGGTTTTCCTTCGGACCCGTTTACATATCGATTCTTTCCGAATGAGTTAGCCTTTTTCATTGCAGGCGCGATTGCTTATAAGCAATATGTTCGATTAAAAGAAGATGTTCTCACGCAACGTATTGGACAAGCATTATTACTTGTGATTGGGACTGTGATCCTCTTCTACCCATTCATTTGGAAAACAAATCCCGATGCGAAGCAATGGATTTTCTATGCGGTTTTCGCCTTCTCGCTACCGTATATCTTTACATATTCAAAAAGTATTAAAACGGATCAATGGATTGGTGAGTTATCTTATCCGATCTATATCTCACACGTCTTTATCTTTCATTTGCTCGGTTCCTTTAACGTCTTCCAAGAGAAGCAATTCACTGGCATTCTTTCAATTCTGTGTACCCTACTTTTCTCCATGATACTGGTGAATTACGTCATGAAACCGATTGAAACGTATCGTCAAAATCGGGTCAATCAACTAAAAAGAGGGCCTTCGAAACCATTGCGAGCTAAAGGCACAACGGTTAATTAAAATCTTCACTAACAGAACAAGCCCCCGCGTGGATGTGGGGGCTTTGTTTTGTTTACTCGCTGCCGAAGAATAGACCGCGTTCCTTCATCATCTCGTACAACTCCAACAGATGGGGTTCGAGATATTTTTGCCCCTTCGGATCCGCGGCGTACTGACTGTATAACCATCGATGTTGCTCGGTCGCCACATAGCATTTGTGCGCCACCTTAGCCGGATCAACAGCCGCCTTCATTTGCAGCTCCAACTTCGCGATGTCGCCCCGAATCTGTTCCATAGATGTTGCTGGGCAAAGCGTGTCATTTAGTTGATTATGACCGAGAATATCCTTAATCGACAGAAGCGATTTCACGGTCAGAATGGCCGCATACAACAGCTCTCGCTCCCGAGAAGTGATTTCCCTTTGCGATAAGTCCGCGTTCACGCAGATGCCCACCGTGTACGTGTTATGGCCTCCACAATGGAACGTCATGGACATTAGATCGTTTGTTTGGAATATACGCCCATTGTCGATAACAATGTGGTATCCAATTCCCGCCCAACCATGTGTGTTGACATGATAGTTAGCGTGGCCTTGAATCGTTCCTCCTGCCGGTGGGCCGGAGTGGTGCACGATTATTGTGTCAACCTCTTCGCCTTCCAACGGTCTGAATCCTGGAGCGAAATACCCACCTTTGTTCACGCCTCGGATAATCCGTTCCTTCGGATATGTCTCCCAAGTATACTTCTTATGTCGCGGGAGCTGATCCGTGATATCCTCGATAGGCGGGACATTAAACGGCAGGCCCGCCACCAGTGAAATGTTGCGTAGACTCATCCGTGTTGTCTCCCTTCGCTCGAGCTTTATCAATACTCCCTTCGACAAGCAAGTACGTCATGATTGCGCCGATATGGCCGATCAACGCCACAACCTTGAGCGTTACGTCTTCTGAAACGCCGAACAGCACAAGGCAGCTCGTCACACACGCCGCTACAAGCGCCCAGAACTTACGACTTCCTATTTTCTTTAACATCCTCTTCATCCTCCTTTTTAACCGGCTTGCCGGTGCGATATCCTTGCGTGAGTAAGAAAAGTAATTCCCTGTGTGCAGGATCTTGGCTGGATTCGAGATATTCGGTAGTGAATCGCATGGCTCGATCTCCATTTTCCGCATCATACGACGCTGATTCTCCATGATTATTTGTTGATTGGTCACGTACTCCTTGACCTCGTTATCCTCTTGCAGCAGCCAAGGGATGAACTTGCGAAGCCGTTTCTTTAACCGGCGTTGCTTTAACAGCAAAAAGACAATGGCCCCGGCGCTAGAGAGGGTGAGGCCATTCTTTACGAGCGTATGCGCCGTGTCGATGAGGAAGTCGTACACTTGCCTATATCACCCCTTGGGAGCCTCACGGTAACCTCATACGTCGCCGGAGGAGGGTGATTACGGCACTGGTCAGCAGGACGCATACAGCAGGAGCAATAGGTGATGATGGCGGCTTCGATCATGTTTACCTCCAATAGAAAAAGAGCCGGGGCTGCTTGCTCCTCGACTCTTCGGGATTAGACTAACACATTCTGGTATACTGGACATAGCGTATAACGTAAGATAGTGGGTACAGGAGGTGGTTTTTGTGCTTCAATACCTAAAAGACTGGATCGTAGATGTGGGTTGGATAATCGTCGGCCTCCTCATGTTCGTCGCCATGATGTTGTTTACGGACATATTTACCGGCATTGGCGACAAAGTGTTCAAGAAGTCTAACGACGATTAATCTCCGCAAGAGTCCTCGGTCTCTCCCCGGTCTGCTGCTCAATGTAGTTCATCAAGTCTTGCAGCTTCCGCAGCTCATCCAACGCCTGGAAGTACCTCGCTTGCTCCGCATCATACGGCTTCAAAAAGCTGCTAATCCCCAACCCCGGATCCCTAAACTTACTGTCTTGATCGGCGTCTTTAGCCCGCATGAAGAAGTTACTAAGCTGCCGCACCGGTTGCCCGCCAAGCGACTCCAGTACATACGCCCTTGTTGCGTCAATGCCGCCCAATGGAGTACCCCCGCCTGGAATGTTCAACCCCAAGATGTTAGATGGTACCGCGAATTGCTTTTCCTGCCCCTCGAATTTCTCAATGGGCTTGTCAAAGAAGAAGTTGCGGTTCATGCCGACTTCAATCGGCGTTTTGAGTACAGGACTCAGGGAATCGATGCCCATTTTTAACGGACTCGCTAACTTGGTCAAGTCCCCCAAAGGAAGGTTCAGCGCTACAAATTTCCCCTTGTTCCCGTCACCCGTTACTGGGAATGCAAACTGCTCCTTCATCCAATCCGGCAACTCTTCCTCGTTAAGCCCCACCGCATCTTGTGCATTAAGTCTCAGCTTATTGGCCGCAACGTACTTCCTTGGATCGTTGATAAATTGCTTGATTTGAAATGGGATGTTATTCCGCATCCATCGGTAGAACGGGATTACCCGAGAAGCAAATTCCTGTTCGAATGGCGTCAGATTCGAGTAGTCGAATTGCACCTCCCGGACTTTTTTAGCCGCGGCTTCATAGAGTTCTTTTTCGGTCGCATACTTCTCTTTGTTCTTTTCCACAAACCATTTAAACAGCGCAAAGCGGTTTGTCTGGTCGATGAAATCCCCGAATTGTCGCGACGTCTCAAAAGCGTTTAGCGGATTCTTGAGGCTCTTGACTTCTGCCTTCAACCGCCCTCCCAGTGTCCCGTCAAACTGACTACGCTTCTCGATCGTTTTCCGAATAGCATCCTCCGGCTCCTGCCCTCTACGTGCAAACTCAACCGCCGACAGCCCAGACGATCCTAATCCTTGTTCCCGGAATGCCTTGTACAATGGGGATTCGTTATTCTTGATAACCGCATTGTACACATCCACGTCAGCCTGTGCGGAGTATTTCGCGATATCCGGCGAGCTCATGCCGCCGACCCAGTTGTTAAACTTGGCTCCCACATCATTCCGTAGGTGGTAAGGAAGCGAGAACAGCGCTAGACGCTTCCAGCCGCTTTGTAGGGTGTCGAATACTTTAAGGAATCCCGTCACCCCTTCGTCGGTCGTAAGCTTCTGGTAACGGTCTAGCGCTTGCTTCACACTCTTGGTGACGATGTACTGACCGCCGATTTCGTCCACCACTTCCGGCATGTCGTCGACGTCTTTCATAAATCTATAGTTAGCCGTATCAATGACCACGGCATTATTCGGGATCTCCATACCCTTCTCATATTTCCGTGCAAAGTTCGGATTCGTTAACACTTGTCTGCGGAAATTCACGGAATGAATGTATTCGATTAAGCGCTTTTGACCAATCGCGGTAGCAAAAAAAGCGTTGGGCTCGAAGAAGTTTTCGTCTTCTTTCAACCGACCGGCAGCTCGTAAACGGTCATTCACATCTTCCGCTGATCCCGTAAGGGTACGCTCCTTTATAACGCCTTTGCTCGGGCTACCTGTGCCTCTGTTCCCTCGGTCAATGGCTTTCATATTGGCGCGGCGTTTTCGCTCCTCACGTGCCAATACGTGCGTCATATAGCCCTCGATTTCGTTAATGGAAATATCGTTATCGAGGGCAAGTTGCCGAATCGCGGCATTCGATCGGACTAGGTTACGAGCCGCTTGATTAACCGCAGGATCGGTTGATAATTCGCGTTCAGGACGAGGAATTTCCTTCTGCACCATAACCGGATTCCTCGCTACTTCCCGAAGAGATTCGATCTCATCCTCAAGTGCTTTAATCTGGTCCAGTTTGCCTTGTCGATCTGCTTTGGATTCGCCACGTAACGCATCCAGTTGACCTTTGAGCGCTTCCCGTTGTCGGATCAAGTCAATGTATCTCGGGTCCTTCTCCAAGTCCATAAACGCCTTCTCTGTGGTCTTAGCAGCTTTACCTTTCGCCGCAGTCTTAGGCATATCTTTCAGACTCTTGATTAGGGTCTCGCGCGATACTTGCAGCTCCTTGAACGTGTCGTCCAGGTATTTCAAAGCGCCGGATCGCTCCATCTCAGTTCGGGCCATAGTCTCCAGCGTGTCATTATCCAGACGCCGCGGAATGTCCTTGACACGCTTTAAGTCCTGAACCAGATCATCCGCATACTGATAGCCAAGTTCATCCGCTACCTCGTCGATACCTTTACCGCCTTCACGGACTACGATTCCGGCAGGGAGGTCAGTTGTATTTACACCCTTTACCCCATTTGGCGCGGTCGCCCTCACTTGACGTACAAGATCAAATTTGCTGTCATGCTGCTCCCGGATCGTGTTCTTGAATTGTCGGACCAAACTATTCCTTGTTCCATCATAGTTGTTGATTTGGCTTGTGACGCGCCGTAGTTCCTTCCCAGCCTCTCTCATGTTCGCTCGGGTTGCAGCATCCAAGTCCTTTCCGGCTTGACGTTCAAGTCCGGCGAATAGTTTTTGTATCTCGGCGTCTGTTTGATCCAGGCCCCGAGCGAATTCACTGATTGCACCGCCGAATTCCTTGTCATTCGTCTTGATTTCCTTACCGATGTCCGTAATCGCGGATTTTGTTCTGCCCACTTCGGCCAGAAGGTCGCCTCTGTTCTCCGTCCGTTGTAAGCCGTCCGGGAACTCGTATGCTTTGACATCCTCAAACTGCCGAAGTGGTGCTTCTATAATCCGACCGGTTTCGATCCCTTTGTCAATTCCACCTGCTAATCGTGCCGAATCGGAAATATCCTTCGCGCTTTCTTCGGTCTGGTACCGGATTTTGTTTTCCGTCTCTTGTTTTGCGCGTAGGATCGTGTCGTCTTTGGTGCCTTGCAAGGTTTCATCGAGCTTGTAGTTCGGTACAAACATACGCCCTATCGTATCTTTTGCCCGCTCTGCAGCCGGTTGGATTGTCTCCGTCCGTAGTTTCTCGAGCTTCGGCGACTTCTTCTCCACGGCCTGGTATGCTTTTGTAGCATACTTGGCAAATCCCCGCGCAGGAACGGACACGCCCTTTGCAATAACCCCACCCGGAACGTAGGTCAGAGGATCGAGCGCGATATCCAATCCCGTACCAAGGATGGCTTTCGCGGCTTTATTTTCAATCCCCATGTCTTCTACAAGGTCGGAGCCGCGTGTGCGATCCTTGCCGGTTAACCCGCGCACGAATCCTTGACCCGCGCTCCCACCCTGCGAGCTTTCGTGGAGTGCGTTCGTGACGCCGGAGAGTGGTCGCCCTAGTATCTCCAGCACATCAAAAAAGGCGTTTTGCTTCTCCGGTAGGTTCAGGAACTTTTCAACGCGATTCCGTTTGTCCGCATCAGCAACAGAAAACCCGGAGTCTTCAATTCGCCTCCGGGCATTCTCTATGCTTTTATTCACTTTGTCCGTGCTATACGGTTGGCTCGCACTCGCTGAACTCGATTTCCGTGAATACTGTGCAAATGGCATGCGTTATCACTTCCTCGCTCCAAGTCGTGGACCGCTTACTCGTGACCATGTGTCGAAGTCTACACCGCCGATTCTACCGTTCGGATCTCGATACCATGCCATCCAATCCAGCATTGGTTTCCCTTGTCCTTGCTCTTTATACAGGTGTTCTAATTCCCTTTGGCTAGGCGGATTCTCGACTTGCTGCCGCTGTTCGCTGGTTAGCTCTGGCGGTCGGGATACGGAAGGGGAAAGCGTTTCGACCATCGCCCGGAGTTGGTTCGCTTCTTCCGGCGTATAGAACCCGAGTTTTTGATCTTCACCGATCTGCATATAGGCTTGAGATGGTGATAATTGACCACCTCGTAATGCATCGACTAACCCGCGCTTCTCCTCGTCAAAATTACTCTTCCCTTGACCGCCGTAAGGCGTTCCTTGTGCTACCCCCGGAATCCCAGCAGGTGCCTTCCCTGTAGCTCTCCAGATATCCATTAAGCGGCCTTGTTCCGCCGATGTTGCTGCCCTCTTATCCGCCGAATCTGCCCGTGCATTGTCGGCACTAGCATTGGCGATAGATGATGCAACCTGTCGTGCTTGTAGCGTCGAGGTCCCTACCGGTAGCCCTGTTAGTGCCGAAAGTTCCGGGGTTACGGTGCCAATTTGTTCAGCAGCCATCCATGCATTTTGAAGCGATCTCTGTGCGGCTTGGTCCGCTGCTTCTTGCCCTTGGAGACTGAGAGGTGCATCCGTCTGGTTGAACAGATTGCTGTAATCCTCTTTCGGCTGAATCACGCGGCCCAATTGCTGACCGACTCGAAGAGCAGCGTCAAGGTTGTTTTGCTTCTTCTGCTCCCCGAATACGTTGTCACGGTACGCATTGTCTTTATCCTGCTGCCCCAGGTTGTTGTACACCCCTGCCAATTGCACCGTATCGCCAAAATTCTGGCGGTCTGCGGTCTGCTCATCGATATAACGTTGATACGCTTGTCGAGTGAGTTCCGGCAGCACTCTCGAGTTCACGTCCGCTACAGCCTGTTGCCCGATCTGGTTCGCGACGCCTTCCGAATACGAAGACTTACCCTGACCCATCGCCCGGAGTTTCGCCAATGTATTCCCCTGTTGCGTGGCTGCCCCCGCTTGTGCGGCTTGTAATGCGTTCTGATAGAGCGGATCGGCTTGCGCGTTGTATTGAAACGGCGTTCGCGGTTGATTTAGGCGCTCCTCCGCTTTGTTCAGCAGCGTGTTCGTGCGGTCCGTATAGCTCGGCATGTTCGACGCTTGATAGGCTTTAAACATCGCATCCAGGTTTCCCCGCGAATTATATGTGGACCCATCGGCCTCCGGCGTTGCATTGCCGAAGAACTTCCCGCGTGCTAGGACTGCGTTTTGACCCGTATCATACGTGATTTCATCGTCCTTGAATCCTTTGTCTCGCAAGTAGGCGCGGTATCCGTATTTGTTATCGATTGCCATCGTTTCACCCCTTTGGAGTAAATAAAAAAGGCCTCTCTCGAGACCTAAACTGCAAATCCTATGGTAAAGTACCATATTGTGATCGTTAGAAAGGTGATTCCAACAAAGTAAATTGTCGAGAATAGCCAGTATATCAAACTCTTTCTATACAACCATACCGTGAATAAGCTGCCCATACTGCACACAAAAATGAGAATCACGATGAATAGTAGATTATAGAGAACCTCGTAATCCTGAATTGACATAGGACACCCCCTAAACGACAGACGTTATGATGCCATTTGATACATTTATAGTCTGTGTGCCTGTACTAAAAGAACCAGTAAAACCAGTAAATGCGTTCGCTTTTGCATCTACTTCTGATTTTTTTGCTATGGGTGACCATCCGAAGCCGTCATTTACTTCAGGTCGAGTTCCTGCTGCACGAATTCCTCGCCCCGCTGAATCTTGCATTCGAAATGATCCACTAGATTCCAGCAATAAGTATGCTCCATGCGCGGTAATATATTGCCCTGTTCTCACAGCGCCATCTACCGTCTCTGTATCATAGGCATAGACACTCTGCGCGATTCCTGTCGCATCCCGTCCGGTGATAGCTTTTACTCCTTTTACCGGTGCCGTGCCTATGGTCAGGCGCTCTATTCCAAACTCATCATAAGTGTGCAATCCAGAATCATCTATGACCACTCGTTGTCCGGTAAGGCTGGATGCGATGGTTACTAGAGCGGCTAAAAGCGTGCCGGTTACGATCTTATCAGCCGTCAACTCGCGGATGTTCAGGGAACTGAGTCTACCGCCTAGTAGGTTCTCAATCTCTTCCTGATTCATAGCGACAACGTTCGCAATATGATTAACCCATTCTTCCAGCGTCTTGGTTCCCTTCGGTTCTACTGGAATGGACGTATAATTCCCCATTCTACACCCTCCTATCTAAGCGGCAACTGATCCTGTTCGAACGACACCTCATGTATCGTAACCGGACCTGTTCCAGCGATCATAAAGCGCATCTGCGTGGCGTTTACGACCTTACTGGACTGTACGTATATCGAACGCTTCTGAAGGCTGCTAGAGGCCGTTATGGAGCCCACAGACTCCCACGTATCATCTCCCGTTGGTTGCTTGCTCAGATACACGTTCATGGTGCTGCCGACCGGAAGTGATACCGTGATCCACATGCTCAGCCAACGAATAACCTGCGCCATAGACGGAGCTGTGAACACCTTGCTCACCCAATGCCAGTTAATGGCGGTTCCATTGTCGCTTGTGCCGCCCATTTTCAGCACTCTGCCGCTTGCATCACCTATATATAGATCATTCCCCATCTTGGTGAAATGAAGGGCTGAGAGGTCATTCCAGACGTTCCAGGTACGGTTCTGGTTGTCGTACTCAATTATCGTGTCAGGTGCGCTCGAGCTCTCTACCGGTATTGAGAAGTAAAGGTTCTTGCCATCGCTTCCGGCAGCGGATTGCCCTCTTGCTATAGCATTGGAATTGTCCGGGTAATACTGCACGGCTTGCGAGAACGATTTATCTGGACTGATACCACCCCCGTAACTGTATAGTCCGCTCGGGTTGAACAGGTACATGGTACCGTCTAGTGTGACCGCGGACCGGTTATTCGTTATACCGAGCGTCTGCGATACGTTCTGATCGTTGAAGTCGGAGGGAACGCTTCCCATGAGTTTACGAATGGAGTTGGGAAAGCTGATCGTCAGTTTGTTCAGTTCCCCAAACAGGCCGTTTATCATCTCCCCTTGTGGAGATTCGATATCCTTGCCGAATGACTTGGAATCATCGGTGAACACGGACCATTCTTCGCCATTGTCGAGCGAAGACGCCCGGATTTCCTTGCCTAGCGATACCCATAGGCGATTCTGGAAGGTGGTAATGTACTTGGCGTTCGCTGGCGCATTGAGAAGGTTAGACACCGTGGTCCCGTCATACTTCTTCACTGCGTCTACGCCATTGGCCATGATGAGGTTAATGTCCGTGAATGCGCCTTGGAAATTGGTGAAATACGCCTCTGCGGTGGTCGAGAGTCCGCTTGCGAGCGTTGTCCATGCGCTGCCGGTCCATTTCCTCCACGTACCGTCATTGAACACCGCGTGTAACTCCGTGTCCTTCCAGACGCCGAGTCCAAGCACCTTTGTTCCGATCGCTGCGCCCAACACCGTATATCCCGGCCTCACTGTGAGCGCTGGGTATTGACTACTGGTCAGATTCTTCATGTCCGAGGCAAACGCGCCGCCGATGCTGAACGCATCCCGTTTATCTGTGCCCCTGAACTCTCGCTGCACCGTAGCCGGCCGTTGCTGAATTTTCGGCCATGGATTCACGCGATCCCCTCCTTATGCATCAATGGCTCCGAATGGTTTCCACGTACCGGGCGCGCCGGATGCCGTGCAAACCGAACCAATTTTCCCGCCAGCCGATGGCGTGGTGGTATAGTAGGTGTCTCCCCGGTCCCAGTTTCCTGATGCAGGGGCTGAAGAGCCTCGCACGATTTTTACATTATTTTCGATGCTTTCGATTTGATAATCAATCTGAGATGCGCTGTATAACGAAGCACGGTTGACTGCATACCTAGCTGTACCGCAAGCGTCCATATAGACTTGTTTCAACAGCAGTTTTGGTTGAAGCCAGAGTCCAATGCCAAAGTTTGTTTTAGTTGCCCCTGTGAAACGGATGATGACGCCTTCGATATGGGTTGCGGCTGTATCGTCGTTGATGTTGATGGTATAGTCAACACCACCCTTTTGCCCCGGATCCACAATTTCAATGTCACGCATCGCAATAATCCTTGCATTGGCGTTCGATGCAATGCTTATGGCCCTATCTTGTACGGTCAAAATTTGAAGGCTTTCGATGATAAGTTCCTTAAACAGGAAAAGATCTAATGCGCGGTAAGAAATGGTTTGGAATCGGCAATTTCGAATGTGCCAGATGGACGTGTCATTTCCTGAGTTGTGATGGATGACCGCGTTTGTAGTGCTATTACTGTTTGTTACCATCAGTTTGTCGATATACACTTCGGCGCGGAATCCGTTATCAGCATAGATCGCATAATCGACATTCTCCATGGTGATATTGCTGATATAAAACGGTCCACCCGTAACGTGAATTGCATGTGCCGGGATGTCCTTTATGAACACGTTGTCAATAGAAACGTTTCTTCCTGGGAAGTGCGGGGATTCGCAGCTAATCCCATCCCCGTCAACGTTCTGAATCAAACCGTTTGATATGATCACATTTTCGGGGCCGGAATCCCACTCGGACACGATGACTCCGTGCCATCCTGGGGTATCGCTGTCTTTGATAATGAAGTTGTCGATGATGGCGTCTTGAACGCCCCAAAAGTTAATGCCACCCCCCCACGCCAATGCTCCGTCCGTCCGGTACCCCGTGCAGGTGTAGTTGCTGACAAATACGTTCCGGGCTTCGAATAAGAGAATCCCGCCGCCGTAGAGGTCAATGATGCTAACGTCCTGGATGTGTACGCCTGTAAACACTGCGGGGGCCGCGCTGTAGATAACAAAAGGGTACGACTGAACCGCCTGACTGAGCTTATTTTCCGATTTGAACGTCAACCCGTACACCGATATGTTTTTCGATGCCGTATAAGTGAAAGTTGGTGATAAGTAGTTGCCGGAGATGTTGCTTAACATCCCATTCCCGATTGCGTTGAAGCCCGTACCTGCTAGGAGCGTCGCGCCGTATCCCCAAATTACGGTATTGTCGTACATGTGGATCGGTCCGGTGATTTTGTATGTGCCGCCCGCTGGGAACCAGATCACCGCCCCCTCGCCATCGCTGTTTCGATCGACTGCCTGTTGAATGTAGGCGGTGTCGTCTTGGATGCCGTCACCTTTCGCGCCGTACTCCCGAACGTTGATGATTCCCTTCGCCGGATCGATACTTTCTACGTTGGCCCGCTGCCATGCAATTAACTCTTTTACCGTGCTCAAGGGAACACCCCCCATACATCTTGAATAACATGATATTCCGCCTTTTCTTGGGCCTTTAAAAATTCCCGCTCGAGGTCGTTGTAACTTGAAACGAAGGCATCCCGCATGTCTCCTCGGAATACTTCCGTGATGGACACGATCGTGCCATATACAAGCATCATATGAAAATCCGGGTCGAAGTCCGGGAGGCGTCCGGTGTCACCGGTAGATAGAATATAGGGTTCCTGAAAGTGAAACACAGTCATGCCGTCCGATATGTCTTCGGGTGGTGTGGGGTAGAGGCACAGCTTATTCTCCGCGAAGTAGTAAAAATGACTTTGCGGCACATCACTGCCTTTGGCGTTGCGCTCGTAAATCTCGGTACCATCGACGATCACACCCGTGATTTTAGAGGGGGAATAACTGATAGCATACTCAAACGTATTTGCGATGATATCCCGCGTATCGGATACAATCGGCTTGTGAATCGTGCGAAATAACTCTGCTTGCAGATTGTTGATTTTGCGGATAATGCTGCTGTCCGCAAGCGATTGGGCAGCGGGGTACCGCTCTTTGATTTCATCCAAGATTTGCTGCAGGCTCATGCCCATGCTTGACACCTCCATATATAAAAAAAGGAGGCGAACTTGTCGTCCACCCCCTACACCACGCGTACTTCTTTTCTTGTGCTTTCATCGACTCGCTTATAAACTTCACGCGTCCGGCGCTCAGAGTCCTTCCAGATCTCGTACACGGCTTCCGGTACTTCAAACTCCTGATCTCGAGGGATTGTGTAGAATACGCCGTTAAATCCTACAACCGCAACCTTATCGTCAGGGTTCAGCGGGTCAATCGGGATGAAGATGGTTTTCTTCGGCATGGCCTTTAATTGCTTCGCTGCGCTTCGTGCGGACATCTCCGCTTCGCGTTCGAGCGACGGTTCCACTTTAACGGTATCTTCGGTCAAATCCATTTCTTCGGTTCTCACACCACGTGCCATAGGTAAACCCTCCTAAAGTTCAGGGAGAGCCTAAGCCCTCCCCGTTTGAATTGGTTTAAGCAGATGCGCCACTTTCGTATCGTACGATAGCGAGTTCCTGCAAGCGAACCGCCGTAAATGCGCATTTCCAAGCGACCGTATTGAACTGGTTGAGCGGATCGGCAGAACCCGCAGAACCGGCAGGATGAACGATGATTTCAGGCTTTACGCTGCCCTCAATGTCAGGGATACCGTAAGCTCCGCGACCGAGGAAAATCGTACCGAAAACGTCTGCGCTCGATGCACCTGCGCCGGCAAACTTAACACCGTTATCCACTTCAACGAAGTAAATCCCGTAGAGTTTGCCAAGAATACCCTCCTCACGGTTCTTCGTATCCACGTACGTGTTTTGGCTGATCCATTCCGACGTTTGCATCAAGTCCATCGCCACATCGGTGTGGATCAGAGATACGTATCCGGTCCCCCCACCTGGCAGTTTGATCGGCTTTACTTTGGCCCGTTTCAGGGCGCGGCGCACTTTCAGAATGTCTGCAGCCGTGATTTTATCGGCAGCCGCCACCAGGTTACGCGCCGTCTTTCCGTTGGCGTAAACCACATTCGAACCTGCTGCGAGAATGTCACGCACAATGATGTCAATGGACTCCCCCGCGTTTTCACCCATCAACTCGGAGACTTCGGTCAAAAGCGGATCGAAGCCGGTCATGTTGATGAACTCGGAAATTTTGGTCCAGTTGCCGTACTCTTGTACCGTAGCATTTACCGGTGTGATCGACAGGTCCACCCCATCCGGCGTTACACCTTCGGTAATGGCTGTTGTTACAACGTTCAAACTGTTCAGGCGGCGGAAGTTGGTAGTCGCACCCTTACGCTTCGGGATTGGCTTTTTGTCGCCGTATTTGGTCCATTGCAGCTCGGGGATCAGACGCTCAAGCATTGCGTCCTGAAAGTATGTGTGTTGCTCCGCAGTTAGGGCATTTACGCCCGATGTAGGATTATACCCTTGTACATTTGTTGCCATTGTTTACCCATCTCCTTTAGATGACCACTTCTCCACGCTTCACGCGCTCTCGGAAGGCCCTACGCTCTGCCGGGGTCATGTTGAGATACCCAGTCTTTTCTTCCGGCGCATCGGCCCCTAGCGCGCCCGTAGAGGTGTCGGCGTTTTGTTTGAGTTTCGTTATCGCTTCTTGCTCCGCTTGGAGCTTGGCTTGCTCGACTTTCTTTGAATGCGTCAGCAAGATATACGCTTCCGACACCTTTAGCCCGCGCTGCATGGCGAGGCCGTGTACCTGATCCTTGATTTGATCATAGCCCGGGTCATCTTTGCGGATATCTGCTTCTTCGGCTTCGATCATTTTCATGATTTCGGCATTTTTGTACTGTTCGAGCTGTTGTTTCAGCGTTTGCACTTCGGTTTTCATCGGCTGCACGTACTCTTGGATGACAGACGGGTCCACGCCCAAGCGCCTCGCTTCGGCCTCAATTTGCCGCTGCGTTTCGGCTTCATCCAGCGCCTTCATGTAATCATCATGTGATTCGTACCCGTAGAACTTGGCTATACGGTCTAAGCTTTGTTGATAGTTTTCAGCTTGCTTGGCTCTCTCTGACACTTTGTCATAGTTGAGGCCCTTCTGAACCCATTGCGGGATCTCATCCTCGGTCACGAACTTCTCTTCTTTGTTGTACTTGACCGTAATGCCCTTCGGCTGCTCCACTGGTGGTGTGGTAACCTCTGTGGGTGCTGCCTCTGTATTTGTCGATTCTATTGGTGTTTCGATCACGTCACTATGGTTGGTGACTTGTTCTTCCATGGTAGTTCTCCTTTCGCGCTGTGGTAGGCGCTGATTGTAATACAAGTAGGCCCCCAGATTCTCACCAAGGGCCTGATGTTGACTATCGAAGTTCGTTAGTTAGATATTGATCGGTGTCGGAGGTTGCTTCTGATCGATCTCATATTGAGCTAGCAGAATAGCTTCTCGTTTGCATGATTGTTGATGATCTGCCAAGGTCACGCCAGCAAGCGGTTGTTTACCGAATGGATATATGAACGTGTTTTCTTCCGTTCCATCCGTCACGGTGAAGATATATTCGGTTGCTGTTTCGA